>JAFUUM010000263.1 GCA_017477805.1 Lachnospiraceae bacterium | reverse complement strand
GGGAGGGACTTCCCAACGGCGTTCCCTTTGTGCCGGTGCTTGGAGCCATGCGTCATTATAAGGACGGCCCCCACATCCATGAATACCTTGGAGAATTCCGGAAAGTCTGTCAGGAGTATGATTGCTTCCAGATTGGGGAAGGCCCCATGACCACGGTGGATTCCGCAAAAAACTATCTCATGGGTCCTACAAAGTCCCTTGATATGATGTTTTCCTTTGATCACATGATGGCGGACTGCGTGTTCACGGAGTTCATTCACCGGCCGTTTTCATTGGTGAAATTAAAAAAGGCCTTCAGCAAGTGGCAGTATGCCCTGCAGGGAAAGGCATGGAATTCCCTGTATCTGGAAAACCATGACCATCCCCGTGTGATCAGCAGATACGGCAACGAACTCTTCCACAGGGAGAGCGGTACCATGCTGGCGGTGAGTTATCTGTTCCAGCAGGGAACTCCCTTTATCTATCAGGGACAGGAGATCGGCATGACCAACATCCACCTGCCCAGCATCGAGCATTACGTGGATGTGCTCTCCAAAAACAATTACTACAAGTACCATAAAAACGACCCGGTGGAAAAACGCCTGCACCGGATCCACATCTCCAGCCGGGATTCAGCAAGAACGCCCATGCAGTGGGATGACAGCGAGAATGCGGGATTTACCACGGGAAAACCCTGGTTTTACGTGAATCCCAATTACAAAAAGATCAATGTGGCAGCCCAGGAAGAGGAGGGAGAATACAGTATCCTGAACTTCTACCGCAGGTGTCTGGAACTTCGAAAGCACTCAAAGACCCTGCTCTACGGCACGTACCGGGAGTATTTCCCCAAGGATCCCAATCTGTACCTGTATGAGCGGCGTCTGGAAGATACGGCCTATCTGGTTATCTGCTCCTTTGCCGGCTTCCCCGTCCGGGTACCCATGCCGAAACCTTTCGCAGGAAAGAAAGGAAGGCTGGTGCTCTGCAATTATCCGAAAGAGGAGAAAAAGGCGGATAATTTATTGGAAAAGACACAGCAGAAGGTGGATGCGGCAGCAACAAAGCATGGTTGGTTCCGGCCCTATGAAGCTCGGATCTACCGGTTTGATCTGACGGAAGAAACAGGCGAAAAGACAGGGAAAAACTGACAAAAAAATAGTTGACTTATAGCCTCCCAAGTACAATAATACAATTAGTTAATAGAGTTAATTAATTAAATGTATATATGGGAGGCTATTTCTATGAAATTCTTTTTGGACAGCGCAAAGTTAGATGAGATCAAGTTTGCTTACAGCACCTTCGGTATCGACGGTGTCACCACCAATCCCCGTCATATCCAGAACAGCGGCAAGCCCTTTATGACCGCCATTACCGACATCGCAAACTGGATCAAGGAAGAGGGACTTGAAGGTGTGGACCGTTTCCCCGTATCTGTGGAGATCAATCCCCATCTGGATAATACCGAAGAGATGGTCAAGATGGCAAGAGAAGTGGCAGCCATCAGCAAGAACTTCGTCATCAAGATCCCTGCCATTGAGCCCGGTATCGCAGCTGCAAGGATCCTGGAAAAAGAGGGGATCCGTACCAACGTGACCCTGATCTTCTCCGCAGCACAGGCCATTCTGCCTGCAAAGAACGGCTCTTTGTTTGTTTCTCCTTTCATCGGCTGGAAGGAATCCAACGGCGAAGACTGCAGACAGTACATCAAAGACATTGTGGACATTTATAAAAACTACGGTTTCTACGGTAAGACCGAGATCATCTGTGCAGCAGTGCGGACACCCAAGCAGATCACGGACTGCGCCGTAGCGGGAGCCGACATCGTAACGGCAGGCCTTGCGGTTTATCAGGACTGCATGAAGCACGCTTACACCAACCAGGGTCTTGGCATTTTCTGCGACGCCTGGGATAACACCGCAAAGGCATAAGAGAAAGGAGAGACCGTTATGAAGATCGGATTTATCGGACTTGGCATCATGGGCGAGTCCATGTGCGAAAATATCGTGAAAAAGCACGGGGATACCGTGTATGCATTTGATTTTGTAAAAGAAAAAGTGGATCTTCTGGCATCCAAGGGTGCTGTAGCCTGTGCTGATTCCAGAGAACTGGCGAAGGCTTCCGATGTGATCATTTCCATGGTTCCCAAGAGCGAGCATTCCCGTGCAGTTTATGAAGGCATCAAGGATCTGCTGGGACCCGGCAAGATCTGCATCGACATGAGCACCATCGATCCCGCGGTATCCGTGGAGATTTCCAAGATGGTAAAGGCCACCGGAGCTCAGTTTGCGGATGCGCCTGTTGTAAAGAGTAAGCCTGCAGCCATCGAAGGAAAGCTTGGTATTTATGTTGGCTGCGATAAGGAACTGTATGATCAGATCCTGACGATCCTCCGGTACATGGGCGAGAACATCATCTACATGGGAGAAAACGGAAAAGGACTTGTGATGAAGATCTGCCACAACGCTCTTGTTTCCCAGATCCAGAACGGTGTGAACGAGACCATTTCTCTGGCGCAGAAAAACGGCATCACCATCCCCATGTTCGCAACCGCCATTTCCTACGGCGGCGGCCAGTGCTTTTACCTGGACGGCCAGGCGGCCAAACTGGAGGCTGAGGATTACACCACCGCATTTTCCATTGAGAACATGTCCAAGGATGTGAACATCTGCGTGAACCTTGCGAAAGAGTGCGGTGTTTCCATGCCCGGTGAAGAAAACGCAAAGAGAGTGTACGACAAGGCCATGGAGGCCGGCATGGGGAAGGAAGATTTTCGCGCCACCATCAAAGTCGTCAGAGGAAACTAAGATATGGGATATCAGATCGTTTACGTTCCCATCGGTGTGGGAACTTATCATATGGAAACCGCTAAGGAGCAGTTTGATGCTTCCGTAAAGATGCTGAAGGAGATCGACGGGGATATCCTTTGCCCCGATGAGATCTGTCTGACGGTGGATGCAGTGGCAGCTTTTCTTGAGGGAAAAGAGCCGGATCTTGTGATCCTCCAGAACATTACTTTTGCCAATGCGGCTTATGCCAGCGAGATCTTAAACCGCTGTGATTGCCCCATCCTTCTTTGGACCATTCGGGAGCCGGTGATCGACGGCACAAGGCTTCGCAGCAATTCCCTGACGGGAGCATATTCCGCGGCAAATGCCATCTGCCAGTTCCGGGGCGAGGGCGGTTTTATCCACGTTCTTGGAGCACCGGGAGAAGAGGCCTGCAAAAAAGAGATCACGGAGACCGTGGCGGCTGCCAAAGTAAAAAAGAATCTTCGGAATCTGAAGATGTCCGCCATCGGCCATACGCCTCAGGGATTTGGATTTGGAAGAGCCCTGGATGCAGAACTGATGCGGAGTTTCGGTGTAAAACTGGATGCCATTGAAGCAAGAGAACTCATCGAAAAGGCAAAGGCCTATACCGATGAAGAATGCGAAGCGGACTTAAAGGAAGCGGAAGAAAAGGTCGTTGGTCTTCGGGAGATGCCGGAGAAGAATATCCGGGATTTTGCAAGGCTTTATAAGGCATATAAATCCTATGTGGAAGAAAACGGCATCGGCGCCATCTCTTCCAGATGCTGGCCCGATTTCTTTACCTCCTTCGGGACCCCGGTATGTATGGTATTATCCTTATTGAATACGTTGCAGATCCCCTCCAGCTGTGAGACGGATGTGTACGGCGCCCTTTCCATGTATGTGGGTTCACAGCTGACGGGAGGCTCCACCTTCTTCGGAGATCCCGTGGCGGAAGATGAGACCGAAGGGACCATTACCTACTGGCACTGCGGTATGGCAGCCTGCGATCTTGCAAGATGCGACACGGGGGCACAGGTGGGTGTTCACCCCAATCGGAAGATCGGACCGGTGATGGATTTCGGATGCAAGCCCGGAGCGGAAGCCACCATCTTCCGGATCGGCAGAGACCCCGAGGGCAATTTCCGGTTCTTTATTGCAGAGGGCGAGATCCTGGATAAGCCCAAACAGTTCCAGGGAACCTCCATTGTGGTAAAGACGGATTACCCTGCGGATCTTATCGTAAAAGAGACCATCCAGACCGGATGGGAACCCCACTATGTTGTCATCTACGGCCGCGTGGGCGGGGCGCTGGAAAAACTGGGAAGAATGTTGGACCTTAACATTGTGAGGTATGAATGAGATATCAGGGGATCAATCTTGAAAACGTAAAACGGAAGAATCAGTCGGCGGTGCTTCGGATCTTAAATGACCGCGGCGCCATGTCCAGAAAGGACATCGCCACCGCTATGGGATTGACGGCCGCCAGCGTCACCATGATATGCACGGAACTCATGGAGGCAGGCATGATCGTCGAACTGGGAGAAGCGGAAGGCGAGAAAAAAGCCGGCCGGAAGAAGATCCTGATCGATATCAACAGAGGATATAAAAAGATCGTCTGCATCGGGATCGAAGCGGACGAGACTTACCTGTCGGTGACGGATCTGGGCGGAACTGTCCTTGCCGAGGCAAATATGCCCACGGACCGGGATGCGGATCCGGACAAGTTTTTGAAACAGGCTGCCGGAGAATGCCGGAAGATGATGAAGAGCCTGAAACTGTCGGAGGGTGATATTCTTGGATGCGGCGTGACACTGCCGGGAAAAGTGGACCGGGCAGCAGGCATCAGCTACAACACCTACAGCATCTGGAACAGAGAAGTGCCGGTGCGGCAGATCGTGGAAAAGGAACTGGGCGTTCCCGTGGTGACGGAGAATAACCTGAAGGCCTATGCAGAAAGTGAGATCCTTTTGGGATACGGCAGAACCCACGATGATTTCATGCTGGTGAAGTGGGGGCCCGGTGTGGGCAGTGCCATGATCCTGGATCAGAAAGTGTACCAGGGAGCATCCGGACTTGCCGGGGAGATCGGCCATATGCCCGTGGAAGGAAGTAAGCGTCCCTGCAATTGCGGCAGAAAAGGCTGCCTGGAAACAGAGATCTCCACCCATTCCCTCATGCGGGATCTGCGGGAAACGAAGCCGGTACAGGAATGGACGGAAGCCGGACATCGGATGACTTACAGGAACAGTGCGGAATGGGGTATTTTGCCCGATCCGGAAGTGCAAAAGGTCATGAACGAAAAGATCGATCTTTTGTGTCATTCCATCCGAAATGCTGTCAGCATCCTGGATCCCGACCGGATCATCGTCTCCGGATACCTGTTTGAAGTTCCCGGATTATTTGAACGTATACAGAAGCTTTACCGTGAATACGACCCCGACAAAGGACAGGATTTTATCCTGCAGTCGACCCTGCCCCAGCGGGAAGACCACACGGAAGCGTTATCAGTGGTACTGGAGGAGTTCTTCTTCTGAACCATGACACCCCTCGGATTGTTCCGCTGCTGCGACCTTGGTGTCATGATTCTACAAAAAATGTCAGAATCGTCCTCTGCAAATCAAATATGAGAAAAAATACAATGTGGGTACAGAGCAAAAACTGCTCGGTACCCATTTTGTGTTTTCGTAAAGTACGAAGAACGCATGGGACCGGGACGTAAAAAGGAGGAACAAATGAAAAAGAAACTTTTATCCGCACTGTTGACACTGACAATGGTAGCATCTCTGGTAGGCTGCGGCGGCGGTAGCACCGGCAGCGACACCGGAGCAGGTACGGGAACAACGGAACCCGCACAGACCACCACAACCACCACTACCGCTACAACCGATGCAGGATCCGGCACGGTAGCTGATCCCAATCCCGCAGCTGAGCTCACCGGCATCGATGCCATCATTGCCGAAGCAGAAGGCATGACCATGGAAGAGCTGGCCAAGAAGGCAATCGAAGAGTCCAACTTTAAGACCTTCTACGGTGTTGGTAACTCCAGCCGTGGTAAATCCGCACTGCCCGTATTCATCGAGTATCTGCAGACCATCGATCCCAACTACAGCATGGAATTCGAGTGGCAGCAGCCCAAGAACAACAAGATCTTCGAGCAGCTGACTTCCGACTCCTTAAAGAGCGAAGGTACCTTCGCCATGACCCTGATCCAGGATGGTAACCAGATCCAGAGCAAGATGGTGGATACCGGTATTCTGAAGACTTTCGTTCCCAAGGAATGGGCTGAAGCAAACGGCACCACTCCCGATGCTTATACCGGATTTTTACCTCTGCAGACGCTGAACAAGGTGTTCATGTACAACAACACCGGTGATGCAGAATACACCAACTGCTGGGATTTCATCTACGAAGGCAATCATCCCCTGTTCATGGGCGTTGACTCCGAGATCGTCGGTAAGAACTTCCTGATGATGCTGACCCAGGATAAGTACGCAGGCTGGCTGAAAGATGCTTACGACAAGCTGGACGACACCAAGAAGGCTTACTTTGAGCCCACCATCCAGGCTATGCAGAGCGATGCCAGCGACCTTGGTCTTGGCGCAAACGGCGCTTACGCACTGGCATGGATCAAACTGTGGATCAATAACTACAACGAACAGACCGATGACGGCCCTATCTGCAACACTCTTGTAGATGCATCCGCTACCGATCAGGCAGGTCTGCTGGTTTACTCCAAACTT
>JAFUUM010000262.1 GCA_017477805.1 Lachnospiraceae bacterium | reverse complement strand
GCAGATCATCCCGATCATGCGCTGTACACCAAGTACTTCCCCAACGGCGGCGCATCCATCTTTACCTTTGAGATCAAGGGCGGAAAAGAGGAAGCCTGGAAGTTCATCGATAATCTGGAGATCTTCTCTCTGCTGGCAAACGTTGCGGACGTGAAGAGCCTGGTGATCCATCCCGCATCCACCACTCATTCTCAGCTTTCCGATGCGGAACTGGCTGATCAGGGCATCACTCAGAGCACTATCCGTCTTTCCATCGGAACGGAGCATGTGGATGATATCATCGCGGATCTTGAAAAAGGATTTGCTGCGGTATAAAGAATAAGGTAATGATCCGGAAACCGTGGTATCATGGTGAAGGAGTAAATAAAGAGAGGAAGGTACAGAATATGTCGAACATTTACAAAGGTACACTGGGACTCATCGGAAACACCCCTCTGGTGGAAGTCACCAACATCGAGAAAGAACTGGGACTGGAAGCCACCATCCTGGTGAAACTGGAGTATTTTAATCCCGCAGGCAGCGTCAAAGATCGTATCGCGAAAGCCATGATCGAAGATGCAGAGGAAAAGGGTCTGTTAAAAGAAGGATCTGTCATCATCGAACCCACCAGCGGTAACACCGGCATCGGCCTTGCCTCCATTGCGGCAGCAAAGGGATATCGCATCATCCTCACCATGCCCGAGACCATGAGCGTGGAGCGCAGAAACATCCTGAAGGCATACGGCGCAGAGCTCGTTTTGACAGAGGGTGCAAAGGGCATGAAGGGCGCCATCGAAAAGGCAAATGAACTGGTGAAAGAGATTCCCGGCGGCTTCATCCCCGGACAGTTTATCAATCCCGCAAACCCTGCCGTACATAAAGCAACCACCGGTCCCGAGATCTGGAGAGATACGGACGGTAAGGTAGACATCTTTATCGCAGGCGTTGGTACCGGCGGAACCGTAACAGGAACCGGCGAGTACTTAAAGGAACAGAATCCCAATATCAAAGTCGTAGCACTGGAGCCTTCCGATTCTCCCGTCCTTTCCGAGGGCAGAGCAGGGGCTCACAAGATCCAGGGAATCGGCGCAGGCTTCGTGCCCGATGTGCTGAATACCAAGGTTTATGATGAAGTATTTACCGCCACCGGTGAGGATGCATTTGCGACCGCAAAGCTCCTGGCAAAGAAGGAAGGTATTTCCGTCGGTATCTCTTCCGGCGCAGCCCTCTTTGGAGCCATCACCCTGGCAAAGAGACCGGAAAACAAGGGCAAGACCATCGTTGCCCTCCTGCCCGACAGCGGCGACCGGTATTATTCCACCGCACTGTTTACGGAGTAAAGCTTCCTATAATTGCTTCGGTTCTGGGAAGCTCACGCATTTTTGAAAAGAAGCCTTCTGAGGCTCTTAGTTAGCAAACTGCCAAATACCCATAAAGGCATCCGTCGAGTGAGGCGGGTGCTTTTTTTATGGAGCAAAAATGGAAAATGTGCCTAAAAGTGTACTATTCCGTTGATTTAGTCCTCTTTTATACTCTCAAATATTCTCAAATTCATTTGTGATGTGCCTAAAGTTGATATTATGGCTGGCCTTAGGCATTTTCTGCTTTCAGATCATGTGAAAGGCGGACTGGAAAGGGCAAAAAACGTGCCTAAGAGAAGCAAAACGGAATTCTTTAGGCACACAAAGGCCCTTCAAAAGTCCCTCGGAAGGTTCCGGAAGCCCAAAAGCCTTTCCAAAAGATCCCAAAAGTCCCGGGATTATGCGGTAAAAGAGGTGTGATCAAAGAATTAAAATAGGGGGTTGACAAAAACAATTTAATTGCATACAATCAAATTGCAAGATGAAAGACGCAAAAAAGACTTAAGAAAGAAGTAAGTAGGGCGTAAGAACGACGTAAGCAAGACATAAGAAGGACATTAGTAAGGTGCAAGAACGACGTAAGTAACACGAGAGGAGGTAATTCCTATGAACAATGAAACCAACAGATACGACATCGCCATCGTGGGAACGGGGCCTGCAGGATTGTCCGCAGCCATCACCGCGAAGGTCAGAAATAAGAAGATCCTGCTGCTTGGCAGTAAGAACCTTAGCAGCAAAGTTGCAAAAGCGCATGCAGTCAACAATTATCTCGGACTTCCCGCTGTGACCGGCGAGAACATGGCAAAGGCATTTGAAGACCATATCAACCAGATGGAGATCGAGATCACGGATCAGAAGGTCGGAACCATTTATTCCATGGGGGATTTCTTCTCTCTGCAGTTAGGGGAAGAAATGGTGGAAGCATCAAGCGTGATCCTGGCAACCGGTGTTGTTCAGGGAAAACCTCTTCCCGGTGAAGACGAGTACGTGGGCAAGGGCGTCAGCTACTGCGCAACCTGCGACGGCCAGTTC
>JAFUUM010000261.1 GCA_017477805.1 Lachnospiraceae bacterium | reverse complement strand
TTCCGGATCGATAACGGTAACGCCACAGGCTGTGGCCACATAGATGTTTCCGTCCGCATCCTCGGTGATGGCACGGGTATGGGCGGATTTCATGCCCTCCATCTTGCCCCAGATCCGGATAGTCCCTTTGTCCATGACCGCCACACCGTTATCGTTGGTACCGATCCATAGACGGTCCCTGCTGTCCACATAGAGGCACTTGATACTGGTAAGACCTCCCGTGGAATCCATACGTTCAAAGGTGTTACCGTCGTAGCGGATCAGACCGGCGTAGCTTCCGATCCAGATAAACCCTTCTCCGGTCTCTGCGATGGCATTGGCCTCGGAGGTCGGCAGTCCGTTGCTGTTATCAAACAGTACTGCGGAAAAGCCCTCATCTTTTCCGGTGGGATCCACGGACAAGCTTCTGTTGATGTTACCGCTGGCATTACAGCTTTGGATTTCCGCCGCCTCGGCATCCGTAACTTTTGCCGTGGACAAGATGGCCGCAAATCCAAAGACCAGTGCCAGGCCCTTTAGAAACTTAACTGCTTTCTTCATCCTTTTTCAAAACTCCCCTGAAACTTTTTTACGCTTTCTGTCTTGCAAAGAAGGAGTCCACTTCCCCTACGATGGTCTCCTTCGGCAGAGATTTCAAAAGATAGCCCGCAGGCTTTAATGCCAGCACACTTCGTACGCTGTCTTCGTCATCCCTACCAGTTAAAAATATCACGGGAATGTCACTGCAGTCCACATCCGTCCGCAACATTTCCAAAAACTTCTTACCGGAGCAGGCCGGCATCTCGTAATCCAGAAGGATCAGATCCGGCTTTTCCTTGGACAAAAATGAAATGGCATTTAAGGCGGAATTCACCGGCGTTACCCGGTATTTGTCCTTCAGCCATTCGTCCACCGTTGCGAGGAACGTGCCGGAGTCATCCACCAAAAGGATATGTTTTTTATTCCCGCCGGAACGTTCCCTGTCGATCTCGTTCAGCACCTCTTCCGAAAGCTGGGCCGCATTGACGGGGCGAAAGAACTTTCCTGCGATCTTGTCCTGAAAGACCTTATCCTTGAACTCGTTGATCACGCTTTCATATCCCACCAGGAAGAGTCTGCAGTCTTTATCCGTGCACAGATCCCGAAGGTATGTCAGGGCTTCCACGCTGAAATCGATCTTGTCACCGATGTAGAAATAGGCAAGGGAACCGATCCGGTCCTTTACCTTCGAAAGGCTCTTCATGTCGACGGTGGCAAACTCGCACTCGATCCCTTCCGCTTCTACTTTTTTCATGATGGACTGGACTATGAATGTCTCACGGTCCGAAAAAAACAGTACTCTTTCTTCAGCCAACTTCGTTTCCTCCGCGGATCAGATTTAGCAGGGCGTCTCTGTCCAGCTCTGCCATTTTTGCTTTCATCAAACTGTAGGTTTCCTTAAAGCTTTCCGGCAGACGATAGTCTGCAAAGCTCTCTAACAATTCCTTTGCCGTATCCATGTCAAAGGCTTCCAGCAGTTCCGTCATTTCCGACAGGTTCTGCTCCAAATCTTCCTCGGAAAGGAGCGGTCTGTCATCGTCTTTCGCATCCACATGATCCCCGAAGATCTCATCCATTTTTTCGTAGAACCACTCATAACTCTTTAAGATATCTGCCGTATTCCGTTTGATCAGTTCGATATTACCTTCTCTTGCGGCGGTTTCCATCTCCAGGGCCGCTTCCGAAAGCTTCAGTGCCCCGATGATCCTTGCGGAACTCTTTAAGGCATGGACCTGGATCTTGTAAGCGTTGTAATCTTCCGCTTCAAAGGCATCTTTGATCATGCCGATACGTTCCTTTGCCGTGTCGTAGAAGACCCGGCAGATCAAAAGGTAAGCATCTTCACCCCCTGCGGTCTCAATTCCCTTTACGGTATCGATCCCATCGATGGCTCCCAGGAGGGCGATCTTTGCCTCTTCGGTATTTTCGTACCCGCCGGCTTTCCCATCGCCAGCCCCCTCTTCCGCTTTGTTTTCCGAAGGCTGCTCATCCTCCACAAAAATAATCTTTTCATCCGGAAGGTAACTCTGGATCATGGCCTCTAACTTCGCCCCGTCAAGAGGCTTGGAAAGATAATTGGTGTAACCAAGATTCAAGTACTCTTCCCTTGCGCCCTTTACCGCATGGGCCGTAAGGACGATCATGGGTTTTCCGGCGTTCAACGGGCATTCCCGCTTTAAGGCCTGCATGGTCTCTTCGCCGCTCATACCGGGCATCATGGAGTCGAGAAGGATGATATCATACTCCGTTTCCTTGGCAAGATCCACGGCTTCCGCTCCGCTCTGGACCGTATCCACCTGGACTTTGATCCTCTTGAGGAGGTTCCTGGCAACAATGAGGTTCATCTCCACATCGTCCACCACAAGAAGTTTTGCTTCCGGTGCATGGAATCTTTCGAATTCGGTCTGAACGGACTCTTTCTCTTCCGTCCGCTCTCTGAAATCTCCGATCTTTTCAGCATGGATCACGGGCTGCAGGATCTCAAAGCTGAAGGTGGAACCCTCACCGTATACACTGGCTACTTCCAGTTTGCTGCCCATTTTATCAAGCAGATCCTTGGTAATACTCATGCCAAGGCCGGTGCCCTCGATCTTCTTGTTTTTCTGTTCATCGATCCGGGCATAGGGAGTAAAGAGTTTTTCGATATCCTCGGCCTTAATGCCGATACCCGTATCAGAAACACTCACCTTTAAGAGGATCGTGCCGCTTTCCACGTTCTCGTAATCCACATTCAGGGTTACCTTGCCCTTTTCCGTGTATTTCACGGCGTTATTGAGGATGTTGATGATGATCTGCTCGATCCTCACCGCATCGCCGTAGAGACCGGAAGGGATCTCGGGATTAACGTTCACTTCCAGCTCCAGCTTTTTGGATCGCGCCTTGGGAGTGATCATGTTGACGATACCACCGACGAGGGTGGATAAGTCATACTCTCCAAGGACCAGTTCCAGTTTTCCGGATTCGATCTTGGAAAAGTCCAGGATATCGTTGATCAGGGATAAGAGGGTCTTGCCCGCCGTATGGATATCCCTTGCATAATTTCGGATATTTGCTTCCCCGGATTCCCGCATGATCATGGTATCCATACCGATGATGGCATTGATGGGGGTACGGATCTCATGGGACATGTTGGCCAGGAATTCCGACTTCATCCGGTTGGCATCCTCTTCCATGTGCAGGGCTCTCTCCAGAGCTTCCGTCTTTTCACGCTCCAGCTGATTGACCACCAGTTCATGTCTGCCCTTTTCCTTTTTCTGCTGGGTCATAAGTGCGCCCTGCACGATGGAGATGATGATGAAAATGCCAAAGGTGAACATCACACTGTAGAAATACAGGAGGAACCAGGTGGACTCGTAGTATTCCTTTTCTTTGGAGAAAATATAGGTCTG
>JAFUUM010000260.1 GCA_017477805.1 Lachnospiraceae bacterium | reverse complement strand
ATGTACTGCCGCATTCCGCATCGGCAACGATACATTTTCTCTTATTGACCTCAAGACCTTCCGTTGTGGAAGAGATCAGAGGGTTGGGGCTGGTACCCAGAGACATGATCACGCTGTCAGCATCGATGACAAATTCGGATCCGGGTACTTCCACGGGACTTCTTCTGCCGGATGCATCGGGCTCGCCAAGTTCCATACGGATGCACTTAACCCCTTTCACCCAGCCGTTCTCGTCACCCAGGATCTCCACGGGATTGCACAGAAGATCAAAGATGATGCCTTCTTCTTTTGCGTGATGTACTTCTTCTGCGCGGGCAGGAAGCTCAGCTTCGGAACGTCTGTAAACAATATGTACTTCAGCGCCAAGACGAAGTGCGGTTCTTGCTGCATCCATGGCTACGTTACCGCCGCCAACAACAACGGTGGTCTTACCGCGATGGATAGGTGTGCTGGAATTCTCATCAAAAGCCTTCATGAGGTTACTTCTGGTCAGGTACTCGTTTGCGGAGAATACGCCGTTGAGCTGCTCGCCTTCGATGTTCATGAACTTGGGAAGACCTGCGCCGGAACCGATGTAAACGGCATCAAAGCCTTCTTTTTCCATAAGTTCGTCGATGGTCACGGATTTACCGATGACAACGTCGGTCTCGATCTTAACGCCAAGGGATTTTACGTTCTCGATCTCTTTCTTAACAACCTTCTCCTTGGGAAGACGAAACTCGGGAATACCGTAAACCAGTACGCCACCCGCTTCATGCAGTGCTTCAAAGATCGTTACATCGTAACCGAGTTTTGCAAGATCGCCTGCGCAGGTCAGACCGGAAGGCCCCGAACCGATAACAGCAACTTTCTTGCCGTTCTTTTCCTTGCAGGGTTCGGGTTTGATCCCGTTTTCTCTTGCGTAATCCGCAACAAAACGCTCCAGCTTACCGATGGATACCGCATCGCCCTTGATACCGCGGATGCACTTGCCTTCACACTGGGACTCCTGAGGGCAGACACGACCGCAAACTGCGGGAAGTGCGCTGGACTCGCTGATGATCTGATAAGCTTTTTCGAAGTTTCCATCCTTTACCTCAGAGATAAAATCGGGAATGGAAATGGAAACCGGGCATCCCTGTACGCACTGCGGGTTCTTACAATTCAAACATCTGCTTGCTTCGTTCTTTGCTTCCTCCGCATTGTAGCCAAGGCAGACTTCATCAAAGTTCTTTGCTCTAACTTTCGGATCCTGTTCGCTGACAGGTACTTTTTTCATGACATCCATAACCGTCCTCCTCCGTGATCAACCGTTGCACTGTCCGCAACCGCCGTGATGTGTCGCACCTTCTTCCAGGGCCAGTTTTGCTCTGCCTTCCTGGGTCTTGTACTGCTGTGCACGTTTCATGGCATTTTCAAAATCTACCTGATGACCATCGAATTCGGGTCCGTCTACACAGGCAAACTTCACTTCGCCGCCAACCAGTACTCTGCAGGCACCGCACATACCGGTTCCGTCAACCATGATAGGGTTCATGGAAACGATGGTGGGGATATTCAGTTCTTTGGTAAGCTTAGCCACAAACTTCATCATGATCATGGGGCCGATGGCTACGCACAGATCATAGGATTTGCCTTCTTTTTCCACCAGATCCTGAAGGGTGTTGGTAACCATACCTGCTCTGCCGTAGGAACCGTCATCGGTGGTGATGTAAAGGTTTCCGGTAGCTGCGGTCATCAGATCTTCCAGGATCACGATATCCTTAGTTCTTGCACCAACGATGGCATCTGCGGGAACTCCGTTGTCATGGAGCCACTTTAACTGGCAGTATACGGGAGCTGTTCCCAGACCGCCGGCCACAAATACGATCTTTTTCTTCTTGAGTTCTTCTTTGTCGAGGCTGCAAAGCTCGGAAGGATTACCCAGAGGGCCAACAACATCTGCGAAGCATTCTCCTTCTTTTAATTCCTTCATGATCTCGGTTCCCGCGCCTACCACCTGGAATACGATGGTTACGGTACCCTTTTCCCGATCATAATCACAGATGGTCAGAGGGATCCTCTCCGCATCCTTATGGGACCGAACGATGACAAACTGTCCGGGCAGACAGCTTTTGGCAACCCGTTCAGCCTTGACGATCATCCAGACTGTGTTTACGTTTAACTGTTTCTTTTCCAAAATCTCAAACATACCACTCCTCCAGTTTTCCTTATTGTTAAAACAGTTTCTCACCCCGGAGGGCAAAGGTTCCTGTTTTCACACTGTATTCCGTCTTATACAGGGGTAAAGTGTAAATCCCAACTGCATAATAGTTCTCCGTCTTTTCCTTGACTCCGTCTGCTCTGATGATGTACTCGGAGAAGATATAAAAGTCCCCCTCTTCTTCGATGCTGACACAGCAGGCATAGTTATAAAACATCTTTCTGCCGGTATCATCCGTCATATTGCCATCCATATCTCTGATGAGACCGGATGCCATCTGGTACGCATAAACGATGTTTGCCGCATCCACGGGCGTATAATCCGTCAAAAGGTTCAGATTATAAGTCCTGGATGTCACCTCGCTGGCGATCATGTTTTCCCCGACTGCAATGAACTTCAACGTATGCTGCCCGAGAGGCATGGGCAAAAATCCGCTGTACATGGTGGAATCCACCGTAGGATCCGTACCGTCCGTGGTGTAGTAAATAGTACAGCCTTCCTCCGCTTCCGCATGGATCAGCTGGGGTGTATAGTAATCACCGCTGTAAAGGTCCACTTCCGGCTGGAAGGGTGCCGTCACATCCACGTGGTACTCGCTCTTGGCAATGGGACTCTTTACCCCGTACTGGCTGACGAACATGGCTTTTACCACATAATCTCCCGTTTCCAGAAAGATGGGTGAGATAAACTGGTCACTGTTCTCCGTGGGATCATTACCGTCCAAGGTGTAATAAATGGTTCCCTGGGCATTGGAGAGCATCTTCAAAGGTACCACTTCGTAGTACGCACCTTCGAGATAGTTAAACTCCGGGGCATTCGCCATATACTGTATGTATTTATCTTTTATGGATGGATATTCACAGTTCTGGAGGGCTTTGTTCAGGGTATCGTATTCCTTACGGTCCAGGTAATACTCCACCAGCTTATCGTAAGCCGTTTCCGCATCAGCCTGTCTGACCCCCTCATGACCGATGATATTGAGCAGCATCTTCAAGTAGCTGTCGGTATCACCGCTCTCCAAATACATTTCAGCCTCTAAGAACCAGGTCTGTATCTCATCCGCGCCTTTCTGCTGGGCATCCTGCAATGCCGTTATGGCATTCCCGTAATCGCCCTGAGAAGAAAGCCGTTCAGCTCTTTTCATCTGATATTCCGGAGAATTCAGATACTCTGTTACCGAAATGTAGATCAGAAAACCGATGGCGATAAGAATAGGGATAAAGATAAATAAGATCAGCCATCTCTTTTTCCCGGTTTTCTTTCGTTTTCCCTCTTTCCCCTTTTGCTTGGGCTCTGCCTGTTTCTCTTCTTCCGGATCGGGGACGAGAAGTCCCGCCTCATTCAGGCCTTCCACGATATTGGTAAGGGTCTCCGTAATGGAGTTCTCTACTTCCGTATCAAAATCCGGAACGATCTGGATCTCCGTTCCGCATTTTTCGCATAACATGTATCCTTCCGGAATCTCAGCTCCGCAATGTGGACACTTCATCTATTTTACTCCATTTCGCCTGTACTGACCAGATTCTGCATCAGCATCGCGATGGTCATGGGACCTACACCGCCGGGTACGGGTGTGATCTGACTGCACCTTGGTGCAACATCATCAAAATCAACGTCTCCGCAAAGTTTTCCGTCATCCATGCGGTGGATCCCAACATCGATGACAACGGCCCCTTCTTTGATATAATCCGCAGTGATGAATTTCGGTTTGCCGATGGCCACCACCAGGATATCAGCCCGTTTCGTAACTGCTTTCAGATCAGCCGTCTTCGAATGGCAGACAGTAACGGTACCATTCTCCCGAAGCAACAGCATGGACATGGGTTTTCCAACGATATTGCTGCGACCGAGGACAACACATTCTTTTCCCTGAATGGAAACGCCGCTGCGCTTTAACAGTTCAATGACGCCTGCAGGCGTACAGGGCAGGAAGCCCGGTTCCCCGATGCACATTTTTCCGACGTTTACGGGATGGAAACAATCCACATCCTTTTCCGGGGAAATGGCACGGATCACGCGATCCTCGTCAATATGACCCGGCAGGGGTAACTGTACCAGGATCCCGCCGATCTTATTATCCCGGTTTAGCTCTTCAATGAGGGACAGCAGTTCCTCTTCTGTTGTCGACTCCGGAAGTTCATGGGATACGGATCCCATCTCGCAGTATTCACATGCTTTTTTCTTATTCCGTACATATACCGATGAAGCGGGATCGCTGCCAACCTGGATCACGGCAAGGGCGACTTCCACGCCCTTTGCTTTCAGTTTTCTTGCTCTTTCCCGTACCTCATCCTTGATCTGGGTGGAAATACTCTTTCCATCGATCAGACGATATTCCATCTTCCTCACCTGTAGATCCGGTCCTGAATCAAAACAGACCTGTGATCTTTCCTTCTTCGTTAACATCGATATTATAAGCCGCGGGAGCTTTGGATAAACCGGGCATGGTGGTAATGGAACCGGTAAGTACCACCACAAAACCTGCGCCTGCGGATACGTAAGCATCTCTTACATGTAATCTGAAATCCCTGGGTCTTCCCAGTTTTGCCGGATCATCCGACAGGGAATACTGGGTCTTTGCGATGCAGACCGGGAAAGAACCAAATCCCAGTTTTTCCAGATTATCCAGGGTCTTTCCTGCGCTGCCTTCAAAGTCCACGCCGTCGGCACCGTAGATCTCTTTTGCCACGGTCTCGATCTTCTCTTTCAGAGAAAGATCATCGCTGTAGATAGGTGCATAATGAGAAGGCTTTTCTTCCAGAGTCTTTAATACCTTCTGTGCAAGCTCAATGCCGCCTTCTCCGCCCTTTGCCCAAACT
>JAFUUM010000259.1 GCA_017477805.1 Lachnospiraceae bacterium | reverse complement strand
CGGGATGTATATTGGTATCGCCATTCCCGTTGCCGTTATCATCCTTCAGGTCTGGCATATCCTGATGGTGCCCGTGAGAAAACTGCAAAGCCCGGTGTATCGGGATTTTGATGTGAAGATGATCAGGATCTTTCTTCATGGTACCTTAAGAGGGTATCTTGCTATCGTTTTACCCTTAAGTTTTATGCTGTTTCTGGCTTATGGTCATCTGACAGATTTTTTGTGCGGACCCGTTGTTACACGATCCGAGGCGGTGGCATTTTCCCTTTGCGGGTTTATGCCCCTTGGCCTTGTGATGACAAATATGCTGTTTGAAGTCATGAGAAACTTAAGAAAACCCAAAACCCAGCTGATCTTTTTGATGATCGGATTCGTGGCGGGGCTCGGAGTTTTGATCCTGTTAAAACAGGTGCTTCACGCAGAGGCACAGATGTTCCCGTTGTCTTTTCTTGTGCCTGCTCTTGTATACTTTATCTTTGTTTTCTTTGAACTGAAAAAACAGCTTCGGTTTGGATTTGTGTACCTTGGACTTGCGGTGGAACAGCTTCTTCTTGTGGTTGCACCGGGGCTCCTTGTATATATCCTGGATCGTTACGGCTTAAACGGATTGAGCGCCGGAGCAGCCCTTGCAATGGTTTGCGGTATCTACGCCCTGGTTTATCTCATCGCCATGATGATCGTCCCCGTGGTTTCGGATTCGGATCTGGATTCCCTGCCCGGGGCTGCAGGTTTTTTGACGCTCAGACATTTGTTCTTCAGAGGGTGATGTTATGGGGAAAGAGATCAAAAATGATGCGGATGTGCTGATCATTGGTGCAGGTGCTTCCGGTATGGCAGCTGCCATTACCGCAGCTTCTGCCGGGAAACGGGTGATCCTCATCGAAGGATCCAAGGAACCGGGAAAAAAGATCCTGGCCACCGGAAACGGCAGATGCAATCTTACCAATGAAAAGGTGTCACCTGCCGCTTATCATACGGATGATCCCCGCTGCCTTCAGAAGATCCTGGAGGCATATCCTACGGATAAAGTGATCTCTTTCTTTGAAAATATGGGGCTGGAAGTTCATGACCGAAACGGATATTATTATCCCCTCAGCGATCAGTCTCAGACCGTTTTAAAGATCTTAAAGACAAGGCTTGCTGAGCTACCCGTGAAGATCGTCTCCGATAAGGTCTGTGAAGGGGTTGCCTCCCTTCAGGGCAAATTCATGGCCCATACCTACGATCAGGATTACTATGGAAAAAGACTGATCCTGTGTTGCGGCTCCCGTGCGGGAGGCTACTGGAAACACAGAGTCGACGGCTATGAGCTGGCTAAGAGTTTTTCCCATCAGGTAACGGATCTGTATCCTGCGCTGATGAAATGGAATGTGGATCCCGGAAAAGAAGACTGGGCCTCTTTAAAGGGCATCCGCATCAACGGCGGAGTCCGGGTTCCGGCCGGGTCGTTAAAGGAGTATCGGCCTGAGCTGGAAGGAACGGAAACGGTACGGGATCCTAAGGGGCTTTCCTTTACCGGCGAACTCCAGTTTACGGCGGATGGGATCTCCGGGATCCCGGTATTTCAGGCAGGAGGTGCCGTTGCGGCAAGCCTGGATGGCGGACTGAAAGAGGACGTAACGGCTTATCTGGATCTTCTTCCCGTTATCTCGGATGAGGAACTGGAGATCAAACAATACGCCATCACCAGAATGGGACGTTTCCTGGCTCTGGGGATCAAGCCGGAAGACTTAACCCCGGAGCGGTTTTTCGGTGGAATCTGGAACAAAAAGATCCTTACGTTTTTATGCGTTCGCGCAGGGATTTCCGAGACGGAAGCCTTCGGAGTGGACGCGGAAGAAAAGGCGGAGAAGATCCTGAAGCTTTCCAAAGCGTTAAAGATCAGGATCGTTTCCACAGCCGGCATCCATGAAGCGCAGGTATGCAGGGGCGGTGTTCTCTTATCGGAAGTTGACGAGCACATGGAGAGCCGGAGAGTAAAAGGACTGTATTTATGCGGAGAAATGCTGAATGTGGATGGTATCTGCGGAGGATATAACCTGCATTTTGCTTTTGCTTCGGGAATCAATGCCGGAGAGCATGCTGTATGTTGATCGTTCATCAGGTAAAGTGCCGCGTCTCACATTCCAACGAGGATGTTGTCGCGGCTCTTTGTAAAAAATGTCATATCAAAAAGGATCAGATCACTCACATGGAGATCTTAAGGCGGTCTCTGGATGCAAGGAAAAAACCGGATCTATTCTATCTTTATACCGTGCTTTTAGAGCTTAGATCCGGGGAAGCAGCGGTTTTAAAGGCCTGCGCCAAAGATCGGGATGTGCAGCAAACAAATGATCCGGGTTTTCAGGCATCTTTCCTTCCTGAGATACGGACAGTGAAAACCTCCGGAAAGCGTCCGGTGATCATCGGCAGCGGCCCGGCAGGTCTGTTTTGTGCCTGGGAGCTCACAATGGCGGGTTTAAACCCCGTTGTTCTGGAACGGGGAAAGAAGATCGAAGAGCGGACCGCAGATGTGGAGCGGTTCTGGAAAGACGGTGTCCTGGATCCGACTTCCAACGTGCAGTTTGGAGAAGGCGGCGCCGGAACGTTTTCCGACGGAAAACTCAATACCCTG
>JAFUUM010000258.1 GCA_017477805.1 Lachnospiraceae bacterium | reverse complement strand
TTTTCGGGTCGGTCTCCGGTACCACCTGAACCACATCTGGATGACAGGTCTCCACCACCTTCGGTACAAAGCCGCGTCGTTTCAGGGCTTCTTCCTTGATGGGCACATACTTTTTTTCGTATCCCCACAATGCGGGATCAATCCTATAGTCCGGGGATACCGTGGTCTCAAAATGGCCGCCTTCATAAGTCTCTTCGGGAAAACCTTCCCATTTTGTATGGTATAAGACCCGGTGGGAATTTCGGACCTGTTTCCCGCCGATCTTTTCAGAGACCTTTAAGATCAGGTCATAGATCCGCGTAAGAGGGTCGGGATCATCACATAAAACAAGATCGGATGCGGCAGATTTCCGAAGCCCTACGAAACTCCCAAGATAAAAACATCCCAGGAGGGTATCTTCCGACCATTCCGGCTTCAGCAGGGGCGTATGTCTTTTCCTTTTCTGATCCACATGGTCTTCGTCCCCATACCAGAGGACGATATCCGCTTCTGCCCCACCGGCTTTTTCAGAAGCATCGAAAAAGACGGATACCGCTTCCCTTACTGCCGCCGGATCCAGTTCCTCCGGTTCCCTGGCAAGGAGAAGGACCTCTGCATCCCCAAAGGTCTCACAAAGGCTTTTCATGTCGGGATACAGGGATAAAACGGCATAGGAAAGGATCGCGATCCTGTTATCATCATCGGGCTCAGAACTGCATTCCGTCCCCTTCTCCATGGTGGAGATCCACTGCAGATAGGTGTCCTTTTGACGAAGGAGTTCCTCTTCATAGCGCCGGATGCTCTCGTCGGAAACCTCTCCCCGGCCGGCACTCCGGCTCCCCGCTGCGTTGCGGATCTTACCCGGGATCTTCCCGGCCTTGGCGATCCCGGACTTTGCCGCTTTTCCGGCTGCGTAGGCGGGATTCTTTGTGATCCGGCTCAATTTCAGGTTCAGGTCTTCGATCCGGTGCTCTGCGGCATTGATCTCTTCCGCCAGAGCCGCACCCTTTTTCTTCTGTTGTTCAAAGGCTGCCCGATAATAGGCAGCCCATGTAGCATCCGTTCGTTTCATCGTATTTGCGATATCATTCATGAGCGGAGACCACTACGGTTTCCGCAGTAAATTCATACAGTTTCTGGCGGGAACAAGCATCCTCCCAAAGATAGCCGATCAGGTATTCACCCTCAGGCAGTTCATCTTTCGGGATCCACACGCTGCATCCGGACAGGGCGGGATGGTCGATGTGGGCCAGGGACTTTAAGGTACCCGGCCGGAATACTCTGTGGAAAGGCACTTTCCACATGGGGCCGTCCACAGACTGCAGAGGTTTGTTCTCATCCAGGGGTTTTAACAACAGGCTGATGTCGTAGCGGCTGTTGTCCACCTGGAGAGCATAAAACCAGCCCTGGATGTACAGATCTCCGCCGTCGCTCTTGCCGTGTTCCCAAAGACCTCTGTCACCGGCAAATTCGATGCCGCTCCGGAGCACATCATTGTGCCATTCTCTCTGAACGAAACCGTCGCAGGCTACGGGATGTGCCGTTTCCGAAACCCGTTTTTCGTCATAGTAATAGCCCAGCACGTATTCCTGTTCCAGCTGATCCATCAGGAACGCGGGGTTGTAATAGGGATCGTGGTTCCACATGCCGGGATGGAGCCCGTAAAGGGTATCCCGTTCCTGATGGAGTCTGTGGAGTTTCTCGATGCCCGCATCCAAGCCTCGGCTGATGGACTCATGGTGGATCATCTTCGTATTGTTACAGCAAACGTTCTTGTATCCGAGCGCCAGAAGATGGTAGCACAGTTCCACATCGTTATAGGCCACCTGGAGATCCTCGTTCCAGCCTCCGGTCTGGTCAAAGACTTCCCGCCGCATCAGCAGGCAGGCGCCTGTTGCACCGGCCATGTTCACCGCCATACGGGTGATGCCGTAATAGTGGGAGATCAGGTCCGTTCCCCTGGCCAGTTTATGGGCCGGTCCCAGATGGAGATTGGTGATACCCACATGCTGGAAAAACTCTCCGCCGGAATACAGGAGTTTGATGCCGACCGCACCCACATAGGGCTTGGATGCTTTCTCCATCATCCTTGTGAGCCAGTCATAATCCACCACTTCCGTATCATCGTTTAAGAATAAGAGATACTCACCGGTGGCAAGGGACGCACCGATATTACACATTTTTGAGAAGTTAAAGGGTTGGGGCTCATAATGATAAATGAACTTTGGATCCAGGCGTTTCTGGAGCCTGCGGATCAGAGCCTGGTTTTCCTCATTACTGCCGTTATCCACCACGATGAGTTCCAGATTTTCATAAGTGGTAAAGTCAAAAATAGAATGGATGCAGGCCGCCAGGAGTTTGGGATGATCCTTGGACAGGATGATGATGGAAACCTTATCCTTCTGCTCGGAAACATCAGCATCCGAAAAAGAAAGTCCCTTTTTC
>JAFUUM010000257.1 GCA_017477805.1 Lachnospiraceae bacterium | reverse complement strand
ACCGGGCTTCTTTTCTCTTTTCACTCTCCTGAGGTTCGGAATAGAGATCGTCTACGGCGCAGACCTGCATTCCGGCAGCTTTCGCGGCATTGATCCCGGGAAGGATATCCTCGAACACAAGGCATTTCGAAGGTGAAACCCCAAGGTTTTCCGCGGCCTTTAAATAGATGTCCGGTGCAGGCTTTCCGTTTGTCACTTCCGTCCCGGTAACCACCGTATCAAGGTAATTCGTGAAATGATGCTGCTCATCCAGCTTACTCCACAGATATCTCGAATTACTGGTGGCGACACCGAGTTTGATCTTATGGTCTTTACAGTATTTCAGGAAATCCATAACACCCTTTTTGCAGGGGACTTTATAGCGATAATGATCAGCGGCCATGTTGTTCCAGTCATCCATAATGACATCGAGAGGGTCGGTGATCACCGGAAAACGGGCTTTGATATATTCCGCAGTCTGAATAAAGCTCATGCCCTCGATTTCAGCCTGAAGCGTTGGAGGAAGCTCTAAACCAAACTTTCCGAGATATTCGATATCGATCTCTTTCCACATGCCCATGGAGTCCACCAGGGATCCGTCCACGTCAAAGATCACAGCTTCATAATCAGTGATCTTCGGTTGCAATTCCCTGGCCTTTAAGATATCCAGTTCCGTCATTTCTCTGAAAGAACCGGCAGGAAGATCCTCCGGCAGCATCAACGCACCCATGGATCTTCTTTTCAGAGCAGTTACTTCAAAACCACAGGCATGCATCATGCGTTTGACCTGATGGAACTTTCCTTCCCGGATGATAAGGTTGCAGGTATTTTCCGAGGTGATCTTGTACCGGCAGTCTTCCACAACATCACCCTCTCCGATGGGAAGACCTGCTTTTAAGAGCTCCGGATGCCCCTGAGAAAAGGGCTTGTCCACCGTCACTTCATAGGTTTTCTTTACATGGTGCCTTGGGGAGGTCAAAAGGTGGAGGTAATCACCGTCATCGGTGATGATGAGAAGGCCCTCCGTATCCTTGTCCAGGCGCCCCACAGGGGATAAGTCCTTCTTTGTTGCAAAGCCTTTTTCCCGGCAAAGGTCCATCACCGTCTTTTGTGATTTGTCTGTTACCGCAGTGATAACATCTTTCGGCTTATTCAGCATCAGATAGGTATGAAGGGAAGCATTTAAGGGAGTACCCTTAAAACAGATTGTGTCTGTTTCACCCACCTGTTGATCCGGTGTTTTGGCAATCATACCGTTTACGGTCACAAGTCCCTTTTTGATATGGGTTTTGATCTCGGACCGGCTACCGATCTTGCGGTCACAGAGAAATTTATCTAATCGCATAAAAGGTAATATCCTTTGTTGGTTATAAAAGTGGCTGCCACAAATGTGGCAGCCATATACTGTTCCTGTGTTTAGATCAATTCCAGATCCGCATCTCCGCTTGCGTTTGCGTTGCCGTCTTCTGCACCGCCCTCTGCGGTGGTTCCGTTCAATTCGGCAAGGTTTCCGGAAATGATATCAAAATACTGTTTCAGGTCCGAAACCATGGATGCGTGATTGGCATCTGCAGCCTGCAGGGATCTTCCGATGACTTCCTGCACATGCTCTAATAACTGTTCCGTATAGTCTGTTGCGGAAGAACGCATATCGTTGGCTTCTTCCGTTGCGGAACTTAAGATGGACTCGGCGGTGGAGGAGGCTTTGGTGATGACCTCGTTAGCCTGAGCGTATGCCTGCTGCATGATCTCATGCTCGCTCAGCATTTCATTGGTACGTTTGGTGGTCTCTTCCACCAGCTTTTCAGCCTTCATTCTTGCTTCTTCCAGGATCTCGTCCCGGTTTTTGATAATGGCCTGATACCGTCTGATCTCATCGGGCGTTTTCTGCTTTAAGTCCGCCAGCATTTCTTCGATCTCGTTCCGGTTGACCATGATAACATCTTTATTCAGAAGACTTGTCTTACAGGTGTTGATGTACTCTTCGATGTCTTCAATGGTTTGGATGATACTGCTCTTTGTCATATGACCCCCCATGCCTGATGTTTAGTGATTGCGATACTTTTCCAGTAATCTGTCTCTTACAAGATCCGGAACGGATCCGCTTAAGTCACCGCCAAACATGGCAATCTCTTTGACTGCCGAAGAAGACAGATAAGAATACTGCAGGCTCGTTGTCAAAAATACCGTATCAAATTCTCCGTGAGAAAGGATCTTGTTGGTCTGGGCGATCTGTAATTCGTACTCAAAATCGGTAATGGCACGAAGTCCGCGGATCGCTACGTGGATCCCAAGATCTCTGCAGTAATCAGTCAGTAAACCGCTGAAGGAATCAACCTTCACATTAGGCATATCTTTTGTCACTTCGCATAACATTTTAACACGTTCATCTACGGAAAACAACGGAGTTTTGTTTTTGTTATCAAGGACGCTGACGATGAGTTCATCAAAGATTTCGGCACTTCTTTTAATGATATCAATATGTCCGTAGGTGACGGGATCGAAACTACCGGGATATACCGCAGCTTTCATATTATTCCCCTTCTTTCTTCAAAAAGACGTGTTTGTTGGTCTTATAACACTTTTCTCTTGTTACGGTGAAACCGTATTTTGAAGCAAACTCAAAGGTTTTGCTTAAGTCCGCTT
>JAFUUM010000256.1 GCA_017477805.1 Lachnospiraceae bacterium | reverse complement strand
TGGGACAAAGAGGCTGTGGTTGGAGCCTTTCTATAACCGTCTATGCGGTAGGAGAAAAAAACCAATCCACAGCATCTTCAACAGCATACCCGAACCTATAGAGAAGGTAAAGAATGGGTATGACTATATAATACGAGGAGAAATAGCTATGTGTAATGCATGTTTTGAAGACAATAAAATCAAGACATTCACCACTTTCACGGTGGAATACAGAGGTTGCATTATAGTTATACGTAATGTCCCTTGTCTTGAATGTCAGATTTGTGGAGAAATCACCTTTACCGATAATGTGTCTGCACAGTTAGAAAGAATCGTTAATTCTGCCAAGACTGTTTTGCAAGATATTTCGGTTATCGATTATTCAAAGGTAGGTTAATATTCAGCGAATCACAATAGCTCTCACGGGTTGGGGGCTATTTTTATACCGCAAAAGGCAAAGCAGGTTTCTTTGCGATGTCCTTCACATGAAGCACCATATTCTGCGTAAGAGAGAATCGCAAAAGGATTGCTTTCTTATCTATCGCACTCCCCTTTGCATAGTTTACAAAGTTATGCCAGGTCAAGTAGTTGTTCAAGTGCTTGGTAGATACGCCATTAAACCCATACATAAAACGCTTGAGCTGGCTGTGGTAGTTATTGATATGCTGAATGTTGTAGATACCCTTTTGAGCCTTACCGCCCTTTAACTGGATCAACGAGATCCCGTTCTTGTTAGCAAACCGGGTATAGGCGTTCATTTTATCCGTCACAAGAACACAATCGCTGGAAAAACGGCTGTCGTAGACGGCATGAAGGTTCCTGGTAGCAACCCTGCCGACGTTGCTGGCCTTCGCCAAAGATAATCCATTGCGGTTAACGGCGCACGGGACGCAGACCTGTTCCCGCGACAATCCACGCACCCGAACAGATTTTCCTCTCTTGTGAGCCCGTCTTGGCATCACAAAGGATCCTTTCCGATGGTTTCCCTTATAGGAAACCGGAAAGAACGTTTCATCCGCTTCTACGATACCGTCTAATTTAACGCTGTCTGCCATCTTTTGGAGAGCGCCAAGGATCTTATGTCTCCATGCGAAGGCAGTATTCCTATGGATTCCGCAAACTGTTGCAGCCTTTCTAACCGATAATCCGTCGATCATACATCCAACATACTTTTCCCATACTGATAATCCATATCTGGAACCGGACACAATGGTCTTTGAGGTTGGAACAAAGGTTTTTCCACACTCACGACAAAGGTAGCGCTGTGTGCCATCATTGCGATGCCCCTGTCTGACAACATGACGGCCTCCGCAATGAGGACATGCGACACCGCCGGAAAACCGTTCATCGGCAACATACTTACCAAGATCACCAGCAGACACAGAGACCATGCTGGCAAGGCATTTAATGAGCGTATTCTTTTCTGCCCTGGATAAAGTAGCGAAATCTGCCAAAATAGAAGTTACAGAAGACATAGAAAACCCCTCCCTATACAATAATTGTACTCCGGGAGGGGCGTATAGTCATTTAACGTGTAGTTGAATTTTGCCAAATATCAACCATCTGTCGTGACAGAGCCTTTCTTTTTCTGCTTCATCATCTCATCCTCATTCGTTCCGGATCATGTCTATAAATTCGTCCCCTTACTCACAACCCTATTCTAGGCGAAACCGCCAAAGCCTTCTCACCATTTGAAAGGTTTAAGTGTGCATTTTTGTCCATTTATATTTTTTCTCTTTGTTCATTTAGAATAAGTATCCAAAAGTCGAACTCATTTCTTGTAAGAAATGCACAGTTTTATTTTAGGGAGAGCTTTAACGGTTCACGAAAAGTGATAAACAGATGGACAAAAAAGGACCCAACCGCGAGGTTGGGTCCCTTGGAAACCTAAATAATATGATCAAGCGTTTACGATCTGGCCAAAGTCAGGCTTTAAGCTTGCGCCGCCGATGAGTCCGCCGTCAATGTCGGGCTTGCTGAGCAGTTCTGCAGCATTGCCTGCATTCATGGAACCGCCGTACTGGATGCGTACTGCTTCTGCGGTAGCTGCATCGTAAAGCTGGCCGATGAGGTCGCGGATCAGTTTGCAGACTTCTTCTGCCTGATCAGCGGTAGCGGTCTCGCCGGTACCGATAGCCCAGATGGGCTCGTAAGCGATAACCAGTTCCTTTACCTGATCAGCGGTAACGCCGTCCAGATCCCAGGTGATCTGTCTGGTGATCCACTCTTTGTAAGTACCTGCTTTACGAAGAGTCAGAGACTCGCCGCAGCAAAGGATGGGCTTCAAGCCGGATGCGAAGGCTTTCTTAACCTTTGCATTGATGAGGACATCGTTCTCACCGAAGATGTCTCTTCTCTCGGAGTGGCCGATGATGATGTACTCTACGCCTGCATCTTTCAGCATGGGAGCGGAGATCTCACCGGTGAAAGCACCCTTGTCTTCAATATAGAAGTTCTCGGCGCCTACGTGTACGTTGGTGCCCTTTACTGCCTCTGCAACGGGAACGATGTCGATGGCGGGTACGCAGTAAACTACGTCAACCGCATCGTTCTTTACAAGATCTTTTAATTCTGCACAAAGTGCTACTGCCTCGCTGGGAGTTTTGTTCATCTTCCAGTTTCCGGCAATGATTCTTCTTCTGGACATAATCTATTCTCCTTATTCTTTGTCATCAGCTGCGTCTACGCCGGGAAGGACTTTGCCCTCAAGGAATTCAAGAGAAGCACCGCCGCCGGTGGAGATGTGGCTCATCTTATCTGCGAAGCCAAGCTGGTTACATGCAGCTGCGGAGTCACCGCCGCCGATGATGGTGGTAGCGTCGGTCTCAGCCAGAGCCTGTGCTACGGACTTGGTACCTTCAGCAAGAACAGGGTTCTCGAATACGCCCATAGGTCCGTTCCAAACAACGGTCTTAGCGCTCTTAACAGCATCAGCGTACAGCTTTCTGGTCTCGGTACCGATATCCAGACCTTCCTTGTCAGCGGGGATTGCATTGGAAGGAACGATAGCTACTTCGATGTTGGGGTTGTCGATGGGATCAGGGAAACCTGCTGCAACAACGGTATCAACGGGAAGCAGCAGCTTCTTGCCAAGCTTGTCAGCCTTTTCCATCATTTCCTTACAGTAATCGATCTTCTCTTCATCAACCAGAGACTTACCGATCTCATAGCCCTTAGCCTTCAGGAAAGTGAATGCCATACCGCCACCGATGATCAGGGTGTCGCACTTCTCCAGCAGGTTATTGATAACGTTCAGCTTATCAGCAACCTTAGCGCCGCCCAGGATAGCTACGAAAGGTCTGACGGGATTTTCTACGGCATTGCCGAGGAAATCGATCTCTTTCTGCATCAGGTAACCAACGGTGCAGCTGCCACCCTTTTCTCTTACGAACTTGGTAACAACGGATACGGACGCGTGTGCTCTGTGGGAAGAACCGAATGCATCACATACATAGTCATCGCACAGATCAGCCAGTTCTTTTGCGAAACCTTCGCCTGCCTTTGCGGGCTTGGTCTCTTCTTCCATACGGAAACGGGTATTCTGCAGAAGGACAACATCTCCTTCTTTCATGGCAGCTACTGCTGCGGTAGCAGCTTCGCCGGTAACGCTGTAATCAGCTACGAAGTTAACGGGCTTGCCCAGCTTCTCGGACAGTCTCTTTGCTACGGGAGCCAGAGATTCCTTCTCGTTGGGTCCTTCTTTAACCTTACCCAGATGAGAGCAAAGGATTACCTTTGCGCCGTCATTCAGCAGTTTGTTGATGGTAGGCAGTGCAGCTACGATACGGGTATCGTCAGTGATCTCACCGTTCTTTAAAGGAACGTTGAAGTCACATCTTACCAGTACTCTTCTGCCCTTTGCATTGATGTCATCTACGGATTTTTTATTCAGTCCCATTTCTATTCTCCTTTGAATATAAAATGAGGTCCGGCCCTGTACGGGACCGGACCTCTCCAGTAACCTTTTTATTTCGATACTTCTTACAGCTCAGCGAAGTACTTGATGGTTCTAACCATCTGGCTGGTGTAGGAGTTCTCGTTGTCATACCAGGAAACAACTTCTACCAGGCTCTTGTCGCCCATAGGAGAAACCATGGTCTGAGTAGCGTCGAACAGAGAACCAAATCTCATACCAACGATATCGGAAGAAACGATCTCTTCCTCGTTGTAACCGAAGGTCTCGGGATCAGCTGCTTTCTTCATAGCTGCGTTAACTTCGTCCTTGGTAACAGCCTTGTTAACTACTGCGAACAGCAGAGTGGTGGAACCGGTAGGGGTAGGTACACGCTGTGCAGCACCGATCAGCTTGCCGTTCAGTTCGGGGATAACCAGACCGATTGCCTTTGCAGCACCGGTGCTGTTGGGAACGATATTGCAAGCGCCTGCACGAGATCTTCTCAGATCACCCTTTCTCTGAGGGCCGTCCAGGATCATCTGGTCGCCGGTGTAAGCGTGGATGGTGCACATGATACCGGACTCGATGGGAGCAAAGTCATTCAGAGCCTTTGCCATGGGAGCCAGGCAGTTGGTGGTACAAGAAGCTGCGGAGATGATCTTGTCATCCTTGGTCAGGGTCTTGTGGTTAACGTTGTAAACGATGGTTGGCAGATCGTTGCCTGCAGGAGCAGAGATAACAACCTTCTTTGCGCCGGCATTAATGTGTGCCTGAGCCTTTTCTTTGGA
>JAFUUM010000255.1 GCA_017477805.1 Lachnospiraceae bacterium | reverse complement strand
ATGAGAGGTTCCGATCCCGATGCTGCGGTGTATTACCTGGCACGCATGCTGGAGGCGGGAGAGGAAGTTGCCTTTATCGCAAGACGGATCATGATCTGCGCGGCGGAGGACGTTGGCCTTGCAGACCCCAATGCCTTGAATGTGGCGGTTTCAGCATCCCTTGCGGTGGAACGGCTGGGTATGCCGGAAGCACGTATCGTCTTGTCCGAGGCGGCGGTTTATGTTGCAACGGCCCCCAAGAGCAACGCCGGTTATCTGGCGGTGGATGAGGCCATCGACGAAGTCAGAAACAGCGGCTCTCTTGCGGTACCCACCCATTTACAGGATGCCCATTATAAGGGCGCAGCAAAACTCGGCCACGGAGTGGGATATCTCTATGCTCACGACTATCCAAACCACTACGTGGAACAACAGTATCTCCCCTATGAACTGCGGGGGCGGGAATTTTACTCCCCCACGGGAAACGGTTATGAGATAAAGATCAAAGATCACATGAAAAAACTGAAACAACAAGGAAAAAAAGCGGAGGAAGAATCATGACATTACAGGAAGAAGCACTGAAGTTACACGAAGAGTGGCAGGGAAAGCTGGACACCGTTGCCAAGTCAAAGGTGAAGACCCGTCAGGATCTGGCACTGGCCTATACCCCCGGCGTTGCCGAACCCTGTAAGGTGATCGCGGAAGATAAAGAAGCAGCCTATAAATACACCTGGAAATCCAACACCGTAGCAGTTGTATCCGACGGTTCCGCAGTTCTCGGTCTTGGAAACATCGGACCTTATGCAGCTATGCCCGTCATGGAAGGTAAGGCTGTTCTCTTTAAGGAATTCGGCGGCGTAAATGCTGTTCCCATCTGCCTGGATACTCAGGATACGGAAGAGATCATCGAAGCCGTAAAGAACATTGCTCCCGGTTTTGGCGGCATCAATCTTGAAGATATTTCCGCTCCCAGATGTTTTGAAGTGGAAGAACGCTTAAAACAGATGCTGGACATCCCTGTATTCCACGATGACCAGCATGGAACCGCCATCGTGGTTCTTGCCGGCATCATCAATGCCCTGAAAGTCGTTGGCAAGAAGAAAGAAGACTGCAAGATCGTTATCAGCGGTGCAGGCGCAGCAGGCGTTGCCATCACCAAACTGCTGATGGACTACGGCTTCCCTTATATCATCATGTGCAACAGCCGCGGTATCATCGACATTTCCACTCCCAAGCTGAACTGGATGCAGGCTAAGATGGCGGAAGTGACCAATCCCGATCATAAGACCGGTTCTCTGGCAGATGCTCTTGTGGGCGCAGACATCTTCGTCGGCGTTTCCGCACCCGGCATCGTTACTCCCGACATGGTCCGGACTATGAATAAGGACGCTATCTTATTTGCACTTGCAAATCCCGTGCCCGAGATCATGCCCGATCTGGCCAAAGAAGCCGGCGCAAAGGTCATCGGTACCGGCAGATCCGATTTCCCCAACCAGGTCAACAATGTTGTCGCATTCCCCGGCATCTTCAAGGGCGCCCTGGAAGGCAGAGCACCTCAGATCACCGATGAGATGAAGATGGCAGCAGCCCTTGCGCTTGCAGGCCTTGTTTCCGACGAAGAGCTCTCCGCCGACAACATCCTTCCGGAAGCTTTTGATCCCCGTGCCGCAAAAGTTGTGGCGGAGGCAGTAAAAAGTCATATAAAATAATTAAGGATATTCCCTCCGAGTTATGACGCAGGACAAAAACAGCCTTTACAAGTTAATGATCTTATACCTTTTGAACAGGGTGGATTTTCCGCTGACCAAAGCACAGGTCAGCGAATTCATGCTGGGGTATACGGACTTTATCAGTCTCCAGCAGGTCTTTACGGACCTGACGGAGACCGGTATGGTTGTCGCCCGTGTCATCGGCTCCAGAACGAATCTCCTGATCACCGATGGGGGACGTGATGCCCTTAAGTTTTTCGGCACCCAGATCGGTGAGACCCTCAGAATGGACATGGATACGTATCTGGAACTCCATTCCATGACCCTCAGGGAAGAAGTTTCCATTACTTCACAGTATCGTAAAGTCCGCGCCGGGGAGTACGAGACCCATCTCATCGCCCTGGAAAAAGGCCTTCCACTGGTGGATTTAAGGCTTTCCGTACCTGACGAGGAATCTGCCCAGATCATCTGTGACAACTGGAAAGAGAAGAATCAGGAGGTCTATCAGGCCCTGATCGGAATCTTGTTTTGAAATAATACTTGTGTAACCGTCCATTGGTGTTCTATAATCTCTATAGTTACTGTATATCACGATGTCTTGTGCGTCTTCAGCACAGAATTCCCGTATGAACCTGATAAACTCGTTGAGCATGACGAGGCGAACATATATAAAGAAAAGAGAGGAAAGGAAAGGAAACCGTTATATGGCAGATATGAGAGCAAAATATGAGACCCTGGATCTTGCTACGCTGAAAACGCTGGCCAAGGGAAGAAAGATCAAAGTTACGGGTCTGAAGAAGGACGGCCTGATCGAAGCGATGCTGGAAAAGGATCGTGAGGACGAGGCAAACGGACATCCTGTGGAAGTGAAGCCCGTATTGAAGTCTGCGGCAGCAGATGACAAGGCAAAGGTGGAAGCCACCGCAGAGGATTATCCCGCGGAACTGGACAGCGGGATCCGCGCAAAGGGTATCCTGGAAGTCATGCCGGATGGCTTTGGCTTTATTCGCTGTGCCAATTACCTCCCTGGTGAAAACGATGTGTATGTGGCTCCCGGCCAGATCCGCAGATTTAACTTAAAGACCGGCGATATCGTGGAGGGCAATACCAAGATCAAGACCCAGAACGAGAAATTCAGCGCACTGCTGTATGTGAAATCCGTCAACGGACTTCCTCCGGAAGTCATCGCAAAACGGAAGAGTTTTGAGGACATGACCCCCATTTTCCCCGATGAAAAACTTCGTCTGGAAACGGGTTCTTCGTCCATTGCCATGCGCATCATGGATCTCATGTGCCCCGTTGGTAAGGGCCAAAGAGGTATGATCGTATCGCCTCCGAAGGCAGGTAAGACCACGCTCCTTAAGGAAGTGGCAAAATCCTTAAAGAAGAATAACCCCGAGGTTCACCTCATCATCCTGCTGATCGATGAGCGTCCCGAGGAAGTTACCGATATCAAAGAAGCCATCGAAGGTCCTAACGTGGAAGTCATCTACTCCACCTTTGATGAGCTGCCCGAGCACCATAAGAGAGTTTCCGAAATGGTGATCGAGCGTGCAAAACGTCTTGTGGAACAGCAGAAAGACGTATGCATCCTTCTTGATTCCATTACAAGACTGACAAGGGCTTATAACCTTACGGTTCCCCCTTCAGGAAGGACCTTATCCGGCGGTCTCGATCCCGCGGCGCTCCACATGCCCAAGCGGTTCTTCGGCGCTGCCCGTAACATGCGTGACGGCGGCTCCCTGACCATCCTTGCTACGGCACTGGTGGAGACCGGATCTAAAATGGACGATGTTGTCTACGAGGAATTCAAGGGTACCGGTAACATGGAGATGGTACTTGACCGGAAACTGTCGGAGAAGAGGATCTTCCCCGCCATCGATATTCCCAAGTCCAGCACCAGAAGAGAAGATCTGCTCCTGACTCCCGAAGAGTTAGAGGCTATCGCTACGATCCGTAAGGCATTCAACGGCATGAAAGCGGAGGAAGCGGTGGACAAGACCATCGACCTTTTCTCCAAGACCAAGAACAACGCGGAATTCGTGGCCATGGTGAAAAAGATCAAGTTCATCTGAAATAACTCTTGCATCTCCGAGACTTTCGTGATAGTATGATAGAGCTGTTCTGAATAACAGTTTTGGATTATTAAAACGGGTAATAAAGAATTCTTGCTATGACAAAGATCATGGTAAGGCAGAGTTGAGAGGTGTAAAATGAAAGAAGGACTTCATCCACAGTATTATCAGGCAACAGTTACTTGCAACTGCGGCAACACATTCGTAACGGGATCCACCAAGCAGGATATCCACGTTGAGATCTGTTCTAAGTGCCATCCGTTCTATACCGGCCAGCAGAAGGCTGCAAGAACGGCAGGTCGTATTGATAAGTTCAACAAGAAATACGGCATGGCTAACGAAAACTAAGAAGACAGAAAGAATGAGAGGCGCTACCGCCTCTCATTTTTACGATTAGGGGATTTTACAAGGAAGGCACACTTATGGCGAAGGTAAAAAGATGTTTTTCCGGTATCGGCGGACAGGCCGTACTGGAAGGGATTATGATGAAAAATCAGGACAAATATGCTGTAGCGGTGAGAAAACCAAACGGTGAGATCGCTGTGGAAGTCAAGGAAGCTTCCGGCGGCCTTTCTAATTCCGTTTTGAAAAAGATCCCCTTTATCCGGGGCGTTTTCGTCCTCATCGATTCCCTTGTTTTAGGGATCCGTTCCCTGAACATGTCCGCAGAGTATTTTGACGAAGAAGAACCCAGGGAGGATGGTCAGAAGACCGCAAAGAAGGCGGCTGATAACCTTTGGTCTGTATTTACCACCATGCTTGCCATTGCTATTGCGTTGGCGGTCTTCGTGGTACTTCCTTATTATCTTGCGGAGTTTTTGAATACCTGGATCCGGAATGACAGCCTCATGGCGCTTATCGAGGGTCTCCTTCGGGTGGTGATCTTTGTGGCTTACGTGGCCGGCATTTCGCTGATGAAGGATATCAGACGGGTCTACATGTACCATGGTGCAGAGCACAAGTGCATCAACTGCATCGAAAACGGACTTTCCCTGAACGTGACCAATGTTATGAAGTCCAGTAGACAGCACAAGCGCTGCGGTACCAGCTTCATGCTCTATGTGATGATCATTTCCATCATCATCTTTTTCTTCATCCGTGTGGACATGGTATGGCTGAGGGTACTCCTTCGTTTTGTGATGATCCCGGTAGTGGCAGGACTTTCCTATGAGTTCATCCGTTTTGCGGGAAGCCATGAAGGCCCCGTGATCAATGCCCTTTCCGCAGCAGGACTGTGGCTGCAGGGTCTGACCACAAAAGAACCCGACGAGTCCATGGCAGAGGTTGCCATCGCAGCCGTCAATGCCGTATTTGACTGGAAAGCTTTCCAGGAAGAGATGAAAAAGGATCAGGCTGAATGACTCTCTTCGAAGCTTACGAAAAAACTCTGAAAACACTGGAAGAACATAAACTGCCGGAGCCCGGGCCCGATACCTACCTGCTCCTGGAGAAGCTGTGTGGTGCATCCCGCAGTGATATCCATGTTCACGGAGACAGAGAGCTTTCTCCCGAGCAGGAAAAAGACCTTAAGGCAGCCATTGACAGACGCCTCACCAGGGAACCTCTTCAACAGATCCTTGGGGAGACGGAATTTATGGGACTTCCTTTTATTGTCAGCGATCAGGTGCTGTGCCCCCGACAGGACACGGAGATCCTGGTGGAAGAGGTGATGAGGTATCTCCATGACGGTTACCGGATCCTGGATCTGTGTACCGGTACCGGATGTATCCTCTTAAGCCTTCTTCATTATTCCAACGACATCCACGGCATCGGTGTGGATCTTTCGGAAAACGCGCTGGAAGTGGCGGAGAAAAACCGCCTTGCTCTGGAACTGGAAGAGAAAAGCCTCTTCCTGCAGGGGGACTTGTTTGTCGCCCTGGAAAAGGCTCCTGAGGATATGCGCCGCTTCGAGATCATCACATCCAACCCGCCCTATAT
>JAFUUM010000254.1 GCA_017477805.1 Lachnospiraceae bacterium | reverse complement strand
TATTCTTCCGTTTTGTAAGGTATTTTTCAATTTCGTATTCTCCATTTCTAAAAAAGGACGCAAAAAGGCCGTGGCAAAGAAACCACGGCCGTAAGTGCGATATCAGATTTTACCTGTTCCTTAATGGGATCAGCCTAAATGGCGCAAACCGAGGTCTTCATACCGTATGCAGTTACAATCTCTCTATTTTCCACACGCATTATCAAGTACCTCGCTTTCTTTTGGATTTAATACTGCAATGAGTGTATCAAAAGCCGGATGGAATGTCAATTTACACAGACAAAACGGGACCCTGCTCAGGAAGCAAGGTCCTTTTTTGTATAGAATGTAAACGCAGCTGCGGTTGTCCCGAGGATGATCAGCGCTGCCAGAGGCAGGCTGTATTTCGGAACCTCGTAGCCTGCAAAGATCTCCGATGCGTTGGCAAAGGAGAAGGGTCCGATAAAGAGATAGTCCTTCAGATCCGGTACCACTCTGCCCATGATGTCGTAGACGTAAACGATGAGGGCAATGCCAAGTCCCAGTCCCATGCGGGTTTTTGCAGCGGTTGCGGAAACAAGGAAAGAAACGGATGCAACCTCGATGTTCATCAGCAGCATACTGGCAAGAAACCGCAGCATCTCCTTCATGGGCATTTCCTCTCCCAAACAAACAAATCCAAGCCAGTAGAAGATCCCGCAGATCAGGGTAAATACGATGAGATTGGCAAGGAGCGTGATCCCTTTTGCGGCAACCACTTTCCACCGGGCCACCGGCAGGGAGAACAAAAACTCGCCGGTGTGTCCCTCTTCCTCTTTAGAAAGCATGGAGGATCCGAGGAAAGCTGAGAACAGCACGCTGCCCAGGCCGTGGACCGTTCCCACTTCCGTTGCAAAAAAGCCTGCAAGAGTGGCGATGCTGAGGGTACTCATGCCAAAGGCATCGGAAAAGGCTCCCATCTGGGAAAAGCTGTCCGCCATCTCCATCACTTCTCCCTCCATGCTGGTGTACATGAGGGTGCAGATAAAGCCAAGGCCTCCCACGGTGATCGCCCAGATCAGAAGATTTTTCAAACTCAGTTTGCATTCCTGTCTGATGATGGCTTTCATCTTTTTTCCTCCCCTTCATAAAAGTGCATGAACATTTCCTCCAAAGAGGGTTCTTCAATGCTTAAGTTATCAAGCTTTCTGTTTGCCAGACTTGTTACCAGTTCGTTGATATCTCCCCGGAAGATAAACTCCTCGTGGTTGTCCCCTTCCGTGATCTTCACGGTCTTTACGTTGGTACTCATGAGGTTTTCCACGGTATCCGTCTTTAAGAGGTGCCCTTCTCTCATGATGGCTGCGCGGTCGCAGTAGCGGCTCACCTCGTTTAAGACGTGGGTAGAGAGCATGCAGGTGGTACCCTGATCCACATATTCTTTTATCAGTTCAAAAAAGGTATTCTGCATCAACGGATCCAGACCGCTGGTGGGCTCATCGAAAACAAAGAGCTTCGGCCTGTGCTGCATGGCGCAGATGATAGAGACCTTTTTCCGGTTCCCCAGAGACAGTTCCTTGATCTTTTTGGAGGTATCTACCTTCAGGCGTTCGCAGAGTTTCTCCGCTTCGCTCCGGCAATCCATGCCTCTCACATCCGCCGCATACCGGATCACTTCTCCAACCTTCATGGCCGGATAAAAGAGTGCTTCCGAAGGCATATAACCTACTTCCCGGAGGATCTTTTCATGATCCCTGACGCTGTCCATCCCAAGGATACTGATCTTCCCGGCATCAAACCGGAGAAAGCCCAGCATGGAGCGGATCGTCGTGGACTTGCCGGCACCGTTTGGTCCGATAAAGCCAAAGATCTCTCCTTCCTTTACCTCAAAGGAAACATCGGATACGCCCCGGTGTTTTCCGTAGGTCTTTGTCAGATGTTCTATGCTGATCACCTTTTCCATAGGACTCCTTCCCCGTCGTTCGGCAACGCCGACGACTCCGAACGCCGCGCGTTCGGACTGAAAGGCACGCCTTGCGTGCCCACCTCTTCTGCTTCCATCTTAAGGCATAAAAAAAGCGGGAACAATGTTTGTTCCCGCAAGCAGCACTTATTCATCCCTATCCTGCACTTTTTTGTGCTCCGTTTTGAAAAGTGCCAGTTCTTCGTTTAGTTGTTTATCGTCGATGCGCCTCTTGGTCTTGTAGATCAGGATCACACAGGCGTATGTCAGCAAAAGATAGGCCGCAAGCCCCAACGTCAGATACAGATTGCCGTCAAACCAGCCAAAAACATAGGACAACAGGCTGTAAACAAAGGTGCAGATCAGGATCCCTGCGATCTCTTTACCCCCAATGCTGTCTGCCTCGTCAAAGTTCCACAACAGGTATACCTGCACGTAGCCGATGACATAACAGGTGAGGATCATTTCCGTCATATGGAGGATGCTGGCATCCATCCTTCCGACACAGAACCTGTAGACGCAGTAAAAGAACAGGATCGCAAAAAAGTACAGACAGGCCTTGAATTCAATGCCGATCTCTCTGGTCAGATATTTTTCCCAAAGTGTGGTTTTTCCTTTTTTGCCCATGGTCATACCCCCTTTAAGATCCTTCGAAATTCGGAAGCATAGGTCCTGGAGATCAGGATATGCTCTCCCCCTTCCATGCAGGCATCGATGCGGTTGGAAGACAGGCTCTTCAGCCGTTCCACCTTGTCGATATTGATGATCATGGATTTGCTGCACCGAAAGAACCTTACATCATTCAGGTCTTCCAAAAGCCTTGCCAACGAACCGTCCAACCGGTATACGTCTTCTGCCGTAT
>JAFUUM010000253.1 GCA_017477805.1 Lachnospiraceae bacterium | reverse complement strand
CATGAAGATCTCCTGTAACCAGTTCGTTTCCTTCGGAGACATCTTTTACGGGTTCCGGGGACAGGTCAGGAAGGTCTCGGTCCTGGCGCTGATCTATGCAGCAGTGATCTCTGCGTTCATGCTTTTCTTTGACATCTGGGAGACCATGATGCTGTCGGTCTCCGTAAACGGCATGCTGTTTTTGACCATGAGTCTTTTGGGGATCCTTGATATCGTGGCTTTTGTGGGGTTTTCTCTGACCTATTCCCAGGTGTTCTTCCTTTTATGCGACTTCCCGGCATACACCACACTCCAGCTCATGCTCTCCAGCGATTCCCTGATGCGGGGCAATAAGGGCCGGCTCTTCTTTTTGGAACTGAGCTTTATCCCCATGTATCTGCTGGGAACCTTAAGCCTTGGGGTGGGCTTTTTGTGGATCATCCCCTATGTGGGCATGACGGAAGCCCATTTCTATCTGGATACCATGAGAAAACACAACACGGTATCACAATATCAATAACAGGAGATTTTTATGGATATCAACAAACGTTTGGCAGAAGAACTTCAGGTTAAGATCACACAGGTGGAGGCGGCGGTGAAACTCATCGACGAGGGCAACACCATTCCCTTTATCGCCAGATACCGTAAGGAGGCAACCGGCTCCTTAAATGACGAAGTCCTTCGTAATCTGTTTGAGAGACTGACTTATCTGCGTGGTCTGGAAGAGAAAAAGGAACAGGTGTTATCAAGTATCGAAGAGCAGGGCATGCTGACGGATGAACTCCGGGCGAAGATCGAAGCTGCAGAGACCATGGTCCTGGTGGATGACCTGTATCGTCCCTACAGACCCAAGAAAAAGACAAGAGCCAGCGTGGCAAAGGAAAAGGGCTTAGAGGGTCTTGCACTGATCATCAAACTGCAGCAGACAAAGGACCCCATCGAGAAAGAAGCAGAACCCTATGTCAATGAAGAAAAGGGGGTTGCCAACGTGGAAGAAGCCATCCAGGGAGCAAAGGATATCCTGGCTGAGGCTGTTTCCGATGAGGCGGATTACCGTACATACATCCGTGACCTGACGGTGAAAGAGGGTACTATTTCCTCTACCGCGAAAGATGAGACCGTTCAGAGCGTTTACGAGAATTATTACCGGTACTCCGAGCCCATCAAGAAGGTGGCAGGTCACAGAGTCCTGGCTCTGAACCGCGGAGAAAAGGAGAAGATCCTCACGGTGAAAATCGAGGCGCCGGAAGAGAGGATCCTCCAGTATCTGGAAAAGCAGACCATCGTCCGGGATAATCCCGTCACCACACCCCTGTTAAAAGAGGTATGCGAAGACAGTTACCATCGTCTCATCCAGCCCGCCATCGAAAGAGAGATCCGAAACGACCTGACGGAAAAAGCAGAAGACGGAGCCATCGATGTTTTCGGAAAGAACCTGGAACAGCTTCTGATGCAGCCTCCCATCGCCGGAAAAGTGGTCCTTGGATGGGATCCTGCCTTCCGTACCGGATGCAAACTGGCGGTTGTGGACCCTACCGGTAAGGTATTAGATACAAAAGTTATTTATCCGACTGCTCCCCAGAACAAGGTGGAAGAATCCAAGCGGGAGCTGAAAAAGATCTTTGATAAATATAATGTTGATTTAATATCCGTTGGTAATGGAACAGCCTCTCGTGAATCGGAACAGGTGATAACAGAACTCTTAAAAGAGTTAAAGAGTCCCATCCAGTATGTCATCGTCAACGAGGCGGGAGCATCCGTTTACTCTGCCAGCAAACTGGCCACCGAGGAGTTCCCCAACTTCGATGTGGGACAAAGAAGTGCAGCCTCCATTGCAAGACGTCTTCAGGATCCCCTGGCGGAACTGGTAAAGATCGATCCCAAGTCCATCGGTGTGGGCCAGTATCAGCATGACATGAATCAGAAGAAGCTTTCCGAGGCTTTGACGGGCGTTGTGGAAGATTCCGTTAATAAGGTAGGTGTGGATCTTAATACCGCATCCGCATCCCTGCTGGAATACATCTCCGGTATCTCCAAAACCCTGGCCAAGAACATCGTAGAGTATAGAGAAAATAACGGCCGTTTCCAAGACAGAAGAGAACTGTTAAAGGTTCCCAAACTGGGACCCAAGGCCTTTGAACAGTGTGCCGGCTTCATGCGGATCCTGGACGGTAAGAATCCTCTGGATGGTACCAGCGTTCATCCCGAGTCTTACGAAGCCGCAACAAAGCTGATGGAAAAACTGGGGGTTACACCCGCGGAACTTCGGGATCTTCAGAAAGCATCTAAGGCCGGTGGCAAAAAGGCGGGCGGAAAGAGCCTGTCCTCCAAAGTGGGCGATAAGAAGAAACTGGCAGAGGAACTGGGCATCGGCGAGATCACCCTGACGGATATCATCAAAGAACTGGAGAAGCCCGCAAGAGATCCCAGAGAAGATATGCCCGCACCCATCCTTCGCAGTGACATCCTCAATATGGAGGATCTTAAACCCGGTATGCGTCTGAAGGGGACCGTAAGAAACGTTATCGATTTCGGCGCTTTCGTGGATATCGGTGTTCATCAGGACGGTCTTGTCCATATCTCTCAGATGACGGACCGTTATATCAAACATCCGCTGGAAGCAGTGAGCGTCGGCGATGTTGTGGAAGTGGAAGTGTTGGGAGTGGATCTTCAGAAGAAGAGGATCTCCCTGACCATGAAATTACAGGGTGATAAGAAATGATCGAAGTTCAATACCTGCTGGCGTCCTTTGACCTCTGGGGGATCCTCCTGAGTGTCATCGCCATGGGTTTTGTGTACTCCTTTCGGGGACAGGACAAAAAAGGCGGAAATATCCTGCTGTTCATGCTGCTGACCATCATTATGATCGACCTCAATGAGGGCTTATCTTACGTGCTCCGGGGGCGCCCCGGTTCCACCGTTTACGTCCTTCAGCAGATCTTTGTGTTCGGCATTTATTTTTTCTTTCATTTGATGATCATCGAGACCACCTTGTACATGGGCCATGTGACCTACTTCCGGGGTGGTTCGAAACCCGGATGGTGGTCGAACATCATCGTCCTGATCTGTTTTGCCAGCATGGTATCTCTGATCCTTTCCCGGGTCTTTCATTACAGTTACGGGTTTGATGAAAACAACTATTACTATCGAATGGGTGGGTCCTATTTTCTGACGACTCTGCCACTGATCCTCTGTCTGATCCTGATGATGACCCGGGTCATGATGACCTGGAGCGTTCTTTCCCTTTTGGAAAAACTCTCTTTTCTGCTGATCACGGTCATTCCCGTGGCCTCTGCGGTACTGCAGTTTCTCTTTTTGGGATGGCCCATCAGCAGCATCGGCATCATCGTGGCACTCATTATCTTTTCCATTTCTTATGAGATGGATTATGCAAGAAGATTACTGCGGGTTGAAAAGGAATTGCAGGATGAACGGCTAAAACTGTTTCAATCCCAGATCCAGCCTCATTTCATCTACAATTCATTAAATGCCATCCGATCTCTGTGTCCGGATGAGAGCGAAGCCGGCGAGGCTATTGATCATTTTGCCGGTTTTCTTCGGGGAACGGTGGATATGATCTCCGAAAGCGGGCTGGTATCTGCGAGACAGGAACTGGATACGGTGGAGAACTACCTGTATCTTGAGAAAAAGCGGTTTGAAGATAAAGTGACGATCATCACAGAGATCGAAGATACAGGATTTGAAGTACCGGCTTTTACCATCCAGACCTTGGTGGAAAATGCCATTCGTCATGGGATCCGGAAGAAT
>JAFUUM010000252.1 GCA_017477805.1 Lachnospiraceae bacterium | reverse complement strand
CCCAAAATGGGCCGGATGATGGGAAGGATGATCCGGAAAAAGATACCGTATACACTGCATCCGTCAATGATGGCGGCTTCATCCAGTTCCAGGGGAACACTCTTTACAAAACCGCTGACCAGCATTACGTTAGCAGCCTGTCCACCCACCAGCGCCAGTACAAGTCCCGCAACGGTCTTATTAAGCCCCATTTTCATCAGCATGGTGTAGATTGGATATAGGGTTACCGACCCAAGCGCAATAAACATCAACCCAACATACAGAGTCATCCAGAACTTTTTCAGGAAAAAATCCCTTCGCGCAAAGGCAAACCCGGCAAGAGCCGATGTCAGGGTAGCAATGATCATTACGGAAACACTGACTACCACACTGTTCATGGTATATTTCAGGAAATTTGCCTGTACAAAAGCTTTGTAGTAGTTCTCAAAGTGCCAGGTCTCCGGCAGAAAGTGCGCTCCAAGCGTCAGTTCCGCGTTTGTCTTAAAGGACCCGATCACCGCATATAAGATCGGATAAAGGGTAAATACCACCATCGCCGCAACAAAGGCGTAGGAGGCCACACCCAGGATTCTATCTTTTGTTTTTTTCATAGCAGATCCAAGCCTTTCTCTGCGTTACGATACCGCAGAGGACTATACATTTTCGTCCAGTTTTTTGGACACTTTCAGATATAACACCGTGACAACACCTGCGATCAGGGCAGATACAAAGCTGACGGCCGCACCATATCCGTACTGCGGGTTCACAGCGGCCGATGCCGAGATTGGAAAGAAGAACTGATAACCGTAAAGAGCCATGACCATGGTGGCATTGGTGGGACCGCCTTCTGTCAGGACCATAACGTTACTCATGTCCGAAAAAGCTGCTGTGATGGACAGCATGAGGATGACCTTTAAGATGGGTCCGAGCATGGGGATTGTGACATACCAGATCATCTGGAGCCTGTTTGCTCCATCCAGTCTCGCACTCTCTAAAACTTCTTCCGAGATCTGCTGCAGTCCCGCAAGGAAATAGACCATGTAGTTACCAACACCTCCCCAGACCGCGGTAATGATCAGGGTTTTCATGGCATGTTCCCTGCCAAGCCAGTTAATGGGCCTGCTGATGATCCCAAGATCAAGGAGGTAGGTATTGATCTGTCCGCTGTAAACGTTAAAGAGAAGATAGAACACAAGCCCCATAACGGCTGCGCTCATGATGGTGGGAATAAAGATGATGCTCTGAAAGAGCCCGTTCCCCTTTCTCTTTGTGTTCAGGATCATGGCCAGGAAAAAAGCCAGAGGTATGGTAAGCAGGATCTTTCCACCGGCGTATACAAAGGTGTTTTTTACAGCCTGCCAGTATGTGGTATCCCGAAATACCCGGAGGATATTGTCAAATCCCACAAATTTCGGTGTTGAAACACTGTATCCACCGTACTGGTAAAAGATAAATTTCAGTGTCCAAAACACCGGATATACGGAAAAAAGGATAAAAAAAATAAGATTAGGCAGCAGCAAGCTGTAAGATCTTAGATTTTCCCGAACTTTCTTATTCATTTTTATCTCCAAATCGACAGAGAATTCTTTTGAAAGGGGGGGCATATTTCAGCCCCCCATTTTGTCTTAAGGATTGAGCGGATCAAATCCGGCAATCTTCACTTCCTTACCGATACCGTCACTGATGCCTTTTCTGTACGCATCATTGTATCTGTCCGTAAGGGCCTGAAGCTCAGTCTCAATATCCACATCCAGATAGATCAGTTCACCCAGGGTGGTGTACATGTCTTTTCCTTCCACCACGACCGCATCCACATTGCTCTCATGAGGCGCCTTGGGCCATACCTTATCGTTCTCGCCAAGGAGAAGATTGGGATTTTCTGCATAAACCGCCTTCGGAGTAGCTTTTGCGATCACCGCATCCACGGAAGAAATGCCAAGGCCTGCACTATAGTAACCTGCCAGATTGTCCACATTGGCAAAGATAGCAACATAAGCTTTCCATGCAGCATCCAGGTTTTCACTGGCGGCATTGAACAGATAGCCGTTATTGGGCGTGTAATTCTCTGCACCCATTACATTTCCGCCAAGTACCGGGATCTCTGCACAGCCCCACTCATCGGACATGGGGAACTGGTTCTCATATACACCGGGTTCCGCATGGGTATAAGACATATACATACCGATCTTGCCGTCTGCAAACTGTGTTCTTAAGGGATCGATATCCAAAGACTCGCATCCGGGGAACGCACACTCGTCAGACACAAGGATCCTCCAGGCTTCCACCAAGGGCGCGTAAACAGTGAAATCATACTCACCCTTTGCAAAATCAAATCCCATGTGATTGCCAAGACTTCTTTCCGCCATGGGCATCAGCGAGCGGCTGAGGGCGGAACTGGCACTCTTTAAATTCGCAGCAAAGCCATAGATCCCTTCTCCGGAAAGCTTTTCCGTGATGATCCTGGCATCCTCCACCATTTCTTCCAACGTAGCGGGAGGATTTGCGATCGCTGCTTTTTCAAAAATGTTCTTGTTATAAAACAGTCTGCATGTGGTGGCTGCCGTGGGAACAAAATAACATTTTCCGTCGATGACGTTCACGCCTTCCACAAGGCAGTCCCCAAATACGGAAAGAAACTCATCATCCATATAGGGAGTCAGGTCTGCGAAATTACCGGCATTCACATAGTTGTTAAAGACCGCTGCCTGATGGACCATGATATCCGGAGCCTCATTACTCTGGAACGCGATATCAATGGCCTGGGGATAGTTATCCGAATAGATCTCATAGCGAACTTCGATGTTGTCCGTATTCGTTGCGTTGTACTCATCCACTCTTGCCTGCTGATACTCCGCATCATGACGATCTTTCGTCCAGACGGTAACGATGGTCTTCTTGCCATCGCTCTTACTCTCCCCCTTCACTTCTCCCGCCGGAGCAGTTGTCTCCTTTGCGGTGTTCCCGGACGAAGCCGTCTCAGTCCCCGTTTCCGTGCTTCCGCAGCCTGAGAGCATACCGGCGATCATCATGGAACTCATCAATAATGCTGTTACTTTTTTGATCGTTTTCACTACATTACCCTCCATAAGTTATTTGGTATGCTCATTGTAAAAAAGAACCCTTCCTCATCAAATCCATTAAGCGATAGGGTTATGTTCAAAAAATGATGTACCACTTCCATTTTCTCACCGTATCATTATAAATGACGACATACTTTTTTTCACCCGTATGAATGGGCCATTGCGCAAACTATGCAAACCAAAAGGGATCCGCGATATCTGCGGATCCCCTCTTTCTCAAACGGGTACAAAGAGCAATTATGCAAGAGCTGCGCCCAGTGCCTTGCAGCCTGCGATCTCATCATCCCCGGGTGCATTATTGGCCATCACACTATCCGTTGCAAGAACAGCCCCTGCCGCTTTGCATCGATCTTCCCAATCACGCATCCACTGACCATCGCCCCAGCCATAAGAACCAAACAGGGCGATCTTTTTACCGGACAGGGCAGTCTCCACTTCCGTAAACATGGGATCAAATTCTGCTTCCTCAAGAACTTCGGAGCCCATGGCCGGACATCCAAATGCGATGGCATCAAATTCTGCCACTTTAGATGCATTAAACTCTGATGCACCAAGTACGGTCACTTCTGCACCTGCGCCCTTTGCGCCTTCGGCCACGGCATCCGCCATTGCCTGTGTGTTACCGGTACCGCTCCAATAAACTACTGCGATCTTACTCATTCTTTCTACCTCCCTAAGAGTTTGTTATATTGCTACATCCAGGAGTTGCTCATCCTCACCGCCTTCGGTGATCAGTTCCTCCAGGGTTTTGCCGTTTTCCGCTTCCCTCCGATATCGATCCGTGCATCGCCTGAATTCTTCAAAAGTCCTTTTCGCCTCTTCCTGATTGCTGTAGGCTTTCCAGCATCCGACGCATTTAACTCCGTCATGGGGATTTTCCATAAAGCACTTTACATCCGAAGGCGGATAGCCCAGGAAAAGTCCGATCTCATGGGGAAATTCCGCATCCCGCGACAGATGCTTTATAAGCTGTACGACACAAGTTTCGGGGTTTTTACTGCAATAGCCTTTTTCTGCAAGGATACAAGCCGCTTCCGGTCTGCAAAGATCCTCCTTCAGTCTGTCCGGACGGTACAGATAAACCAGGGTATGCCGTTTCATCTTTCTGACCGGGATCATGCGAAGTCCGTGTTTTGTCAGGATCCCATTCATTTTGCGGATCTCGTTTTTGATCTCCTCTCCCCTGCTTTTCACCGAGAAAATGTTTCCTGTTTTTATCCCGGCCAGTGTAGGTGCTCCGTTTTCGATCATCATTTCCTGTAACAACTTCATGTACGCCTCTCCTGTATAGTTAGATTAATCTAACTCGCTTCTAAACAAAAAACGCCATAACGGCGTTTTTGTTCGGCCGATAGTTAGTTATTTCTAACTTCGTCCATAATATCAAAGTCTCTTTTTCATGTCAACTGTCTAACAACATCTCGTATTTATTCCCCTGCATGCTCCCGGGTCAGGTTTTTGATCCAGTCGTGCTTTTTATAGTGATACAGGGCAAAAGGCATCTTGATAAACTCATCCGTACACGTGATGGCGTAAACGATGATGGGCGGGAGTTTTAAGACAAAGGCACTGATGAGTCCGAGCGGTACCGCCACACACCACATGGAGATGATATCCAGGATCAGGCCGTAACGGGCATCTCCGCCGCACCGGAAAAGGCTGGCGATCATCAGGGTATTGAGGATTTGGCCGATCTGGTACACCGTGGAGATCAAAAGCATGATGCCAAGATAGCCTTTGGCAACATCGCTGATCTTGGCCATATAGGGGATAATGGGTGAAAACACGAGAAGCACCGCACCCTGGATGATACCCACGAGCAGTGTGATCCGCATGATGCCGGCAGCGTCTGCTCTGGCCTGCTCTTCTCTGTGCTCTCCGATCTCTATGCCAAGGAGGATGGAT
>JAFUUM010000251.1 GCA_017477805.1 Lachnospiraceae bacterium | reverse complement strand
TTTTTGCAGGCAGAATATCCCGGGAAACTGCTGGAAGGATATGCTTCCATCGGTGAGGTAATGGATCCGGTGAAGATCCTGGTTTCCATCGGGCGGGGCAGAGGATGCCTGAAAAAGGGAAATGAGATCGATTACGAAAAAGCGGCCAATCTCTTGCTGGATGAATTCAGAAGCGGAAAGATCGGAAGGATCTCATTGGAGAGGCCGCAGTAAGGGGAAAACATGAACAAAGGTTTAAAAGGTGCATTGATCGAAGTACTCCGTATGGGGGTATACATCCTCATCGTTCTGCTGTTGACCTATCTGTTTATCACATTTGTGGCGCAGCGTACGGAGGTTAAGGGAAGTTCCATGTACAATACGCTCGAAGACGGAGACTCTCTTCTTGTTGATAAGATCTCTTATCGGTTTAAGGATCCTCAGAGATTTGATATCATCGTATTTCCTTTTCAGCATGCACAGGATACTTATTACATCAAACGGATCATCGGCCTTCCCGGGGAGACCGTCCGGATCGACGAGGAAGGAACCATCTACATTGACGGTGAAGTCCTTCAGGAAAGTTACGGTTATGAAGTGATCAAAGAACCCGGTATCGCTGAGGATGAGATCGTTCTTGGGAAAGACGAGTATTTCGTCATGGGAGATAACCGGAATAACAGTACGGATTCCAGATCGGATATGGTGGGAAATATTCATAAAGACAAGATCGTGGGGAAAGCCTTTATCCGGATCTTACCCTTCAGCAAATTCGGAAAGATCGACAAATAAACCTTAAGGAACGGAAACTATGGAAACCATCGGTGCCATCAAAGAAGCACTATCCAATACCAGGGAAAATGAATTACAGGGTTTTATCGATGCCTATGCAGGGGATGAGAGGGGCGGTGTCATAAAACTTGTAGAGACTGCGAGAAAGCGCCTTGCGGCATATGAAAAAGAGGTTGCCCGCATGGAGGGCATGAAGACCTTTGAACGAAAATATGCGGATCATGCCTATATCTGCGGTATTGATGAAGTGGGACGAGGCCCTTTAGCGGGTCCTGTGGTCACAGGTGCCGTGATCCTTCCCAAGGATTGTGATCTTCTGTATATAAATGATTCGAAGCAACTCTCCGAAAAAAGAAGAGAGGAGCTTTATGATCGCATCATGGAAACGGCAGTTGCCGCTGCTGTTGGTTTTAATTCACCGGCACGCATCGATGAGATCAATATCCTCCAGGCTAATTACGAAGCTATGCGGGAAGCTATCTCCAAACTTTCCGTGAAACCGGATCTTCTCTTAAATGATGCTGTGACCATACCCGGTGTAGATATCCCCCAGGTTCCTATCATCAAAGGGGATACCAAGAGTATCTCCATCGCGGCGGCCAGTATCATCGCGAAAGTAACAAGAGACAGGCTGATGGTACAGTATGACGAGATCTATCCGGAATACGGTTTTGCTTCCAATAAAGGCTATGGCAGCGCAGACCATATCGCAGCCATCAAAAAATACGGTCCCTGTCCCATCCACAGGCGATCCTTTATCGGAAACTTTATCTGATCCATAGAGGTTTCCAAAGGAGTTTCATGGCATTAGGTATCGGAAATCTTTTTACACCGGGTAATGTGACCAGACCAGAACAGACGACGCCCGTATCCGGGAATTCGTCTGTCGTTGTTGTGCCGAAAGGTACGGAAGGCGCACTGGATCTGTCGGTGGGAAACACGATAGCCGGGCAGATCAAGGATATCCAGGGGGATCAGGTGACCCTGAATCTGGGAAACCAGAATGAAATGACAGCAAAAATGGACACTACGGGTGCAAATCTGCAGGTCGGCCAGACCGTTGTGTTCGAAGTTCTCAGCAATCTAAACAATAAACTGGCTCTTTCACCTCTTTATACCAATCTCCAGGCAAATGTGACAACTGCACAGAATGCGTTAAAGGCAGCAAGTATGCCGGCTACCGAGGCGAATATGGCCATGGTGACAGCTATGCTGAAGGAAGGGCTTTCCGTAGATAAATCTTCCCTTTGGAACATGAGCCGTCTTACCAACGGTTTTACACAGTTTCAGCCCTCTTCTGTGGTGGAACTGACAGCTATGGGACTTCCCGTTAACGAGGGGAATCTTGGTCAATTAGAGGCCTACCATAACATGAACCATCAGCTGATGAATTCTTTCAAGGATATTTCTGAAGGCATGAACAGTCTGATCCGTGATTTTGCATCAACGGGTCAACTTTCGGACGGGATTGAGTTTATGAAGAGCGTGCTTTCCTCGCTGCCTTCGGGGAGTGATGCATCATCATCTGTCACCGGACAGGAAAGTATAGCTGTTGAAGGAACAACTTCGGATACTGCCGTACAAAGTACAGTGGTTACTGAACAGGCAGCTGGTACGGAAGGTAAAGTACAATTGCAAACACCGGGAGAACTGCCGGTGGAAGGTGCGGAAAACAGATCTGCCGTTCAGGAAAACGCGGTTCCGGCAGCGGATACTGCTGTGACTGCCGAAAATGCTTCTGTGTCTAAGGACGCAGAGGCTGTCACTGTCGCTGCGAGACAGGCAGCGGAAAGCGAACTCCTAAATCCTGCCGAAGATAACACAACGGTATCAAGTGCTGAAGCTTCAAAGGTACAGGCACAGCCTCAAACCATGCAGGCTGCCATGGAACAGGCGGATACTGTATTAAAAGAGGCTCTTTCCTTCGGGGATGATACAAAACTGGCAGCCTATATCAAGGATGCGGATCCGGAGATCTTAAAACAACAGTTGTCTTCAGGACTCTTGAAAGACAGCGATGTGATGAAAGCCTTCGATGCACTGAAACATCAGATCGATCAGGGCGATGAAAACGCAAAAGGGATCTTTGAAGATGCCCGGAAGATCTTTACGAAAGTTTTTGATGCAAAGACCCGTGACCAATGGCTTCTCAAACCCGAAAATTTTGCGGACAAAGAAAAAGTGCAGGATTTCTATCAGAAACTGCAACGTGACGTTGGAAAACTGACGGAACTTTTGACAAATTCCGGTAAGGCGGAAACCCAGGCAGGCCAAGCGGTCTCAAATCTGAATCAGAATCTGGAATTTATGCAGGCCCTGAATCAGGCATTCCCTTATATCCAGATCCCGCTGAAGACGGGGCTTCAGAATGCACACGGAGATCTTTATGTGTATGCGAATAAGCATAAGCGTATTTCCGAGGATGGAAGCGTCAGCGCTCTTTTGCATCTGGATATGGATCATCTGGGGAATCTGGATGTGTATCTGAAATTGCAGGACCAGAAGGTACAGACCCACTTTTATGTGGAGGACGATGATACCATTGGTTTTCTTGCGGCCAATATCCATCTGCTGGATGAACGGCTGGCGGAAAAAGGGTACTCTGTAAATTCTGTGGTAACAGGCAGACCCAAACCCGGAGAACCCGCAGCGGAACAGGATGTTGTGAGCAGGATCCGGGGCGAGAACAGTGAAGAAAAAGTGATCTCATTAAGTTCGTTTGATGCAAAGGCTTAAGAGTGAGAAAGAGGTTCCATGAGCGGACAGACAGAAAACAAAAAACCGAAAACAGCGGTGGCACTGGAATATGATCCGGATGAGGCCGCGCCCCGGGTCATAGCAACAGGTAAAGGGGCACTTGCTGAAAAGATCATCGAAAAGGCCAAAGAAGCCAAGGTGCCGGTGCACCAGGACAATAAGCTTGCGGATACCTTGTCGAAACTGGAGATCGGCGAGATGATCCCGCCGGAACTCTATGGTGTCGTGGCGGAGGTCCTTGTCTTTGTGGATGCCATGGATAAGATCAAAGAGAAGATGAACAAGGCTCAGAAGACTGTCAATATGCAAAGACGCTGATGCGGTGAGATTATGAACAAGCGTAAGACCGGGGATCATTATGAAAGGATCGCCGCAGACTATTTACAAAAACAGGGCTGTAAGATCTTGGAACACAGTTTCAGGAACCGTTTCGGTGAGATCGATCTCATTGCAAAAGACGGAGACTGCGTTGTGTTTACGGAAGTGAAGTACAGAAAAACTGCCGCCGAAGGTCATCCTTTGGAGGCAGTTACTTTATCCAAGCAGAAGACCATCTGTAAGGTGGCGGATTATTACAGAGTTACCCACGGGATCGGGGAATTTGATCCCATACGCTTCGATGTTATCGGCATTTTGGGAGATGAGATCAGCTGGGTGAAGAACGCATTTTATTATCAGCGGCCGGGAAGGTAAGTTTTCAGTGACCGGAGTTAGGAGGATTGGATGAGTATGATCAAAAGTCTTGCTCAGGTAAAGATCATAGGAGAGGGATACGGTGGTGATTACACCACGGGTCTTACCATGTACGGAAGCAATACCATGCATGGATTTGAGGAATCTGTTTCTGAAAGCAATGAAGAGCTGACTGTCCTCAAAAGACAGGACGGCCCGGAACTTCGGATCTTTCACAAAAAAAGTTCGGGAAGTGATGCCACCATTGTAGAAACAGAATTTCGTAACGGTTCTTCCGAGCCTGTGACTTTGGAGATGCTTTCTTCCTTAGTCTTAAAAGACATCAAGGCTGATCGGATACACAGACTCTTATCTTTCTGGAGCGCAGAGGGAAGGTTAAAGACCGAAGAGATCGTTTCTCTGGATCTGGAACGATCCTGGAGCGGACACGGAAAGCGTGTTGAGAAATTCGGAAATGTAGGCTCTATGCCGGTTCGGAGATTCTTTCCTTTCCTGGCACTGGAGGATTCCCGGAACCATGTATTTACGGGTGTTCAGTTATATGCCCCCGCATCATGGCAGATGGAGATCCTTTCGGAACAGGAGGGAAGCGTGACCATCACCGGCGGTATTGCAGACCGGGATTTCGGACACTGGACAAAGACGGTAAAACCGGGTGAAAGGTATCTTGCTCCAAGGGCGATATTGGCCACCGGGTCCACCCTGGAAGAGGTCTGCGACAAGCTGGTAAAAGCCCAGGAGCCAAAGACCAGTCCTGTAGATGATCATATGGGTATCGTTTTTAACGAGTACTGTACCACCTGGGGAAATCCCAATATCGATAATCTGAAGAAACTGGCGGATGCCATAGCGGATAAAGGGATCCAGTATCTTGTCATGGATTCCGGATGGTACGGAAAATGCGGTGACGGCTCGGAATGGTGGGAATGCCGCGGTGATTGGAGCATCAATAAGACCCGTTTCCCGAATGGCTTAAAGGAATTGACGGATTATGTCAGGGCTAAGGGCATGATCCCCGGTATCTGGTTTGAACCCGAAGTATGCCGGGATCAAAGCGAGATCTATTATGAAACGGATCATTTGTTAAAGCGGGACGGTGTACCTTTATGTGTCTGCGGTACACGGTTCCCGGATATGGAAGATCCCTGGGTTCAGGATTTTATGTACCGGAATGTGATCAAGACCCTAAAGGATAACGATTTCGGCTACGTGAAGATCGATTACAACGATGCCATCGGTGTTGGGGTTGACGGACCCGAGGGACCTGGAGAAAACCTGTGGAATAAGATCCGTGAGACTAAGAAGTTCTTTGAGAGGATGCGGGAAGAGATCCCGGAACTTGTCATTGAGAACTGTTCCAGCGGAGGACACAGACTGGAGCCTTCCTTTATGGAACTCTGTTCCCAGGCCAGTTTTTCCGATGCTCACGAAGCAAAATGCCTGCCCATCATCGCAGCCAATGTGCAGCGGGTGATCAGACGGGAACAGAGGCAGATTTGGGCGGTGATGCGCTTAGAGGATGACGACAACCTGTTCTTTTATTTTTTATGTTGCACCTTCCTTGGCCGTTTGGGGCTTTCCGGCGATGTGTACGATTTGTGCGATCATCAGTGGGAA
>JAFUUM010000016.1 GCA_017477805.1 Lachnospiraceae bacterium | reverse complement strand
TACATTTTGATGCTGCCGGAAGATAATGGCATCCTCGGGGGTGCCTGGAGCTTGATGGTGCATCTGGTAAACCCTCCTACCACCTTGTCATTGGTCCCGGAAAAATACAGGGAAATATCCGCAAGTTCAATATCGTCATACGTAATGCTCGAATCCGCTTCCAAAAGAGGAAGGAGTTTCGAGGATGAAGTGCTCTGGATCGCCGAGAATTTCAGATCCCAATCCTTTGTTCTCCTTGCCCCCACAAAAGTAGGGAGAACGCTGGAACCGGATACTTCCTTGTAGAAGCCCAAAGTATCCACTTTGGTATCGGAATTCACAGCATTTACGTAATACACAAAGTACTGGATCACCCGCTCATAAGTCGCGGATGTAAAGGTCATTTTCAGGTAATCTGCAGTGGAACTGTCGCTTTGCTCCACCGTGGTATCCGGGTTTGAAGAAGATGTGGCGGTGGTCGGGAAGACCTTAACAACACCTCCGCCGATATCCATCTTGGAAGGAAGTGCGATCCATGCGGTACAGGTCCCGAAATCCGAAATGTCTGCTCCGGTATCCGTATCTTTCACGGTAATGGTAATGGTCTGATAGGAATATCTGCTTGTGGTCTCAAGGTGTCCCGTCGCGTCGGTATCGGATCCCGAGATCTCCACGGTAACATTCTTTTTCAGTTCGTCCGGTGTTTTTCCCAAAGTTACGGAGGATGTACCGCTCAGTCCCGATCGGTTATCGACGATGGTCAGTTCGTAATCGATTTCTTCCGTTTCGGTCTCACTCTCTTCCGTGGTGGTCGTTGTGCCTGTAGGATCGCCTCCCGATACGGAAGTATCCCCCTCAGCCTCGGACGGAAACGGAATATTGGCCAAAAGCACTGCCAGTATGATGGCGGAAACGCCCAAAAACCGTTTTAATCTCCTGACTTTCTTCTTCAAGATTCCCCAACCTCGTCGTTTTTGTTTATCTCTTTCTGCCCACCACGACCAGTCTGCCCTGGTCTTTCCAGTAATCACAGGTGGACAGCATGATCAGCTGATCCCCGTAAGAAGCGGTCCCCGGGATCTCGTACATAGAGGTCTCTTTGACGCTTTTTACAAACTCTTCAAAGGTTTCCCGGTCGTCTAAGCGGATATATTCATAGTACCTGAAATTCTCCGTATCCTCCTCGGAAACCGTTGTTCTGAATACTGAAATAATATCATATTCCCGGGAGTCATACAATGTATCGTAGCGGATCACGGGGTGCTTTTCGTAGTAGCTTTCCTCCTCATATTTGCTGAGAGTGCCGAACATAAACCCGGATTTCATGTTGTGTCCGTGGATCAGGATCTGATTGCCAAATCCCCCGGGATCGCAGCGCTTATCCAGCACCAGAAGACCGTTTCGATCCTCGGTCTTATCAAAGTTGTGTTTTAAATAATAGTCGTTATCATTTGGAAGATACATCACCGGATAGTCGATTGGAGTCCCCTCGATGCTGAGCCATCCGGCAAGATCAGGGTTTAAACGGTAGAGTCCCAGATACTGGGGCAGGATCTTCCTGCTCCGGGCATCCATGCCGGGATCCGTTACCTCATCGGATCCTGTTGCCCCGGATCCGCTGGCTGTCTCCGCTGTCATCCCGGCGGCCGTCAGATCATCGCTGCCCATCCCCTCTTCACCGGCCGTTTCGGTCTCATGTCCCGCAAAGGTATTCTCAATAGCAGCCCTCGCCGCCTCTTTCACCATAGCCTGGAGCCTCTGCACATCCTTTACGCTGATATAGTCCCTGAGCATGCCGATGCCGATGTAAAGACCTCCTGCAAGAAGCAGGGCTCCAAAAAGTCCCATGGAGACCCGTTTGATCAGGATGCCCATGGTCAGCGGCGTCTTTTCCCGGATCTTCTTTTTCTTCTCCCGACGATGCTTCTCCGGCTTTGGTCTTCTTTCCGCTTTTCGAACTTTGGATTTCTTTCCGGTCTCCGCCTGCTTCGTCTCTTCCCCTTCCGCCTTTTCAAGCCGGGCTTTTTCCATCTTCTCTTTGCCAATTTTGACATTCTGCTGGAAGGACTGACGGTTTAAGTCCGCCATGAACTCCTTTCCCACAACGGTCTCAAAAAAGATGTTCTGCTCCCGGATCTGGTGCTTATAGGAAGAGGCGATCTCCCCCGGGGTACTCCCCTCCCTTTTCAGGGACTGGATCCGAAGCTGGTCACGAAGAGCCGCTTTGTACTCTTCCTGGGTATGAAATTCATGTTTTCCGATACGATAACCCAACTCCGGTTTCCTCTTCCTATAACCTTTCTAAAAAACCGCGGATCAAACGATCCGCGGCTCTGATTAATTCTGTTCGTCTGTCTTGGGCTGATTGATCCACTTCAGATATGCATTGATAAAGGGATCAAGACTGCCGTCCATAACAGCGTCCACGTTGCTGCTCTCGAAATCCGTCCGAAGATCCTTGACCAGCTTATAGGGCTGCATGACATAGGATCTGATCTGGTTTCCCCAGGCGATATCCTTGACTTCGCCGCGGATACCGTCCTTCATCTGGGCATTCTCTTCCTGCTTCAGCATATACAGCTTGGTCTTCAACATCTGCATAGCCTTGTCCTTATTCTGGAACTGGGAACGCTCATTCTGGCAGGTCACCACAATTCCCGTAGGGAAGTGGGTGATACGGATGGCCGAGGAGGTCTTGTTGATGTGCTGACCGCCGGCGCCGCTGCTTCGATAGGTATCGATACGGATATCGTCGTCCTTGATCTCGATGTCCAGGTCATCCGTGATCTCCGGCATAACATCCAGGGATACGAAGGAAGTCTGTCTCTTACCCTGGGCATTGAAAGGTGAGATCCGGACAAGACGGTGTACGCCATGCTCGGATTTCAAGTATCCGTAAGCGTTCTCACCGTTGATCTGGAAAGATACGGATTTGATACCCGCTTCATCACCTTCCAGCATATCCAGTTCTTCCACCTGGAAACCTCTCTTTTCTGCCCATCTGGTGTACATACGATAGAGCATGCCACACCAGTCGCAGCTCTCGGTACCGCCGGCACCTGCATTCAGACGGAGAATGGCATTGTTTCTGTCATACTCGCCGGATAACAGGGTGGAAATCCGGAGATCTTCCAGTACGGTAATGAACTCATCCAGTTCCGCACGGATATCCGGTACGATCTCGGGGTCATTCTCCTCATATCCCATGGCGATGAGTTCCAAAATGTCATCGTGCTGCTGGGAGAGGCCGTTCACCTTATCCACCAGATCTTTTAAGTTCTTGGCAGTCTTTGTCTTTTCATTGGCCTTCTCGGGATCATCCCAGAACCCGGGGGCCTGCATTTCCATGTCTAATTCTTCGATCCTCTTTTCCTTTGCAGGGAGGTCAAAGTGAATCCCTCACTTCCGCTAAAGGTGTTTCATAGGATAATAATTCCTGTTTCATGTTATCTAATTCAACCATTAACGTCACCTTCTTTCTTTTTATTCTTTGGTCATGATCTCTTACTGCAGTGCTGCTGCACCCGGGCGTCCGTGGCAGTTTTTGAACTTCTTGCCGCTTCCGCAGGGGCAGGGATCATTGGGGTATACCTTGGCTTCCATACGCTTTACGGGAGCCTTCGGTGCACTTTCGTCCTTGTTGGTGCCGGT
>JAFUUM010000250.1 GCA_017477805.1 Lachnospiraceae bacterium | reverse complement strand
GGCACAAAGGCCCCGTAAGCTTATGAAAAAGATCAACGAAAAAGAATACGCAGGGAAAAAGATCTGTGTCATCGGAAGCGGAAAGAGCGGTGTGGCCGCAGCAGCTTTCCTGAAAAAACTGGGAGGCGAGCCTTTCCTCTTTGATGAAAATGACAAGATCACAGTAGAGGATATCCGGGCAAAACTTCCGGAGGAGCTTTCGGACATGGAGATCGTTTTAAAGGAACTCCCTGAATCCGCGGTTACCGCCACAGATCTTCTTGTTCCCAGTCCCGGCGTTCCCGTGGACACGCCTCTGGTGGACCGGTTCCGGGAAAAGAACATCCCCATCTACGGCGAGATCGAGATCGCATACCGTATGGACAAAGGCGATGTCATTGCCATCACCGGTACCAACGGCAAGACCACAACGACAACCCTGGTGGGCGATATCATGAAAGCTGCCGGCAGAAAGACCTTTGTTGTTGGTAACATCGGAACACCCTATACCGATAAGGTCATGGAATCCGAGGAAACTTCCGTTTCCGTCATCGAAGTCAGCAGCTTCCAGCTTGAGACCATCGATGCTTTTCATCCCGTGGTCAGCGCAGTCCTCAACGTGACGCCGGATCATTTAAACCGCCATCACACCATGGAGAACTACGCACAGGCAAAATTCGATATCTCCAAAAACCAGACGAAGGATGATGTCTGCGTGTTAAATGCGGACAATGAGTATACTGCGGAATTTGCAAAAAGGTGCCCTGCGAGGGTAGTTCTGTTTTCCTCTCATCAGATCCTGGAAGAGGGGATCTACCTCGACGGAGATACAATCTACTTTGCAAAGAACGGATCCATTACGGAACTGATGAACATCCACGACATGCATCTGGTGGGTACCTGCAACGTGGAAAACGTCTGTGCAGCCATCGCTATGACGGATGCCGCCGGGGTTCCCATGGATGTGATCCTCGATACCGTAAAGAATTTCCGGGCCGTGGAACACCGCATTGAGTATGTGGATACCGTTGACGGCGTAGAGTATTACAACGACTCCAAGGGAACCAATCCCGATGCCGCCATTCAGGGCATTCGGGCCATGAGCCGTCCCACCATTCTCATCGGCGGAGGCTATGATAAAGGAAACACTTACGATGAGTGGATCGAAGAGTTCGGAAGCAAGGTAAAACTCCTTGTGCTCATCGGACAGACAAAGGAAAAGATCGCAGAATGTGCCCGTTCTCACGGCTTTGATCGGATCGAGACCGCGGAGACTTTTGAGGAAGCATTCCGGATCTGTGTCAAGAAAGCAAACAGCGGAGATGCAGTGCTCTTATCACCTGCCTGCGCCAGCTGGGGAATGTTTAAGGATTATGAAGAACGCGGTCGGATCTTTAAAGACATGGTACGCGATCTGAAAAAGGAACAGTAAGAATGGCAACTATCACACCATTTCGGCAGCCTTCCCGTCCGGGCAGGCGTGCCCCGGAAGTGCCGGGGGCTTCATATATCGACTATAGTCTGGTGTTTACCCTGATCTTCCTCATCGGCTTTGGACTGATCATGATCTATTCCACCAGCTCTTATGTTGCAAGCATGTCCGGAAAGGGCAGTGCCTTTTACATGATCAAGCAGTTTAACGCTGTACTTCTTGGAACTGTCCTGATGGTGGTCTTTGCTATCGTGCCATATCATTTCTGGGAGCGTTTTGCGTTTGTCGGATATGCCGTGTCTGCGGTGATGATCCTCCTGGTTTTGACGCCCCTTGGAAAAAACATCATTGGTGCAACAAGATGGATCTACATCGGCGGTATCTCCATTCAGCCTGCGGAAGTAGCCAAGATGGCCCTGATCCTGTTCATGTCCTACATGTGCTGCCGGATCGGAAAAGCCATTGTGACCCCCAAGGGATTTTTCCTCCTTCTGGCGATCCCTCTGCCTATTTTCCTGCTCCTGTGGCGCGTGACAAAGAACCTGAGTTCCGGACTCATTGTTTACGGCATTGCCGTCCTCATTATGTTCGTAGCAAGCCCGGATTATAAACGGTATATCCTGATGGCCCTTGCGGCAGCTGCCGTAGCCATTCTTGTGGTCAGCATCATCGTAAACGTGCCCGAGAGCAGTGCTTTATCTTATCGTGGCAGACGCGTTCTTGCCTGGCTGGATCCCGGAGCATATGCCAGCAGTATCGGTTTCCAGACCCTGCAGGCTCTTTATGCCATCGGTTCCGGAGGCATGTTCGGCAAGGGACTGGGGCAGAGCATGCAGAAAATGGGTTTTATCCCCGAACCTCAGAACGATATGATCTTCTCCATCATCTGTGAGGAACTTGGTCTCTTCGGCGCAGTAGCCGTGATCCTGTTATTCCTCCTGCTGATCTGGAGATGTATGATCATTGCAAATAACGCCTCCGATATGTTCGGAGCACTCCTGGTAACGGGTGTCATCGGACACATCGCTATCCAGGTCATCCTGAATATCGCGGTTTGTACAAACACCATCCCCAATACCGGTGTATCCCTGCCCTTTATCAGTTACGGCGGTACCTCGGTCATGCTGCTGATGGCGGAGATGGGTGTTGTTTTCTCCGTAAGCCGCGGCATCAAACTGAAAGAGTTATCATGACGGGTAAGAAAGTAAGAAAACGGAAAAAACCGAATAAACAGCGCAGAAAAGATGCTGTGCAGGCGGCGGCTCCGTCGATCCCCGTCTGGAAGATGGATGAAAAGTCCCTGCGGAAGCACAGGCTGAAGACAGAGGGCTTAAAGGGGCTTTTGCCCAGCCGAGATGCTTACTTTGACGAAGGGGACAGAAGAGCGGAAGAAAAGGTCGAGATCAAGCGGTTTCGGCAGGAAGAGAAAAAGAAGAAACGGATCATGCGCCGCAAAGAGCGGGAACAGTTTTCCTTCGCTGAGTTCCGTGACCGGTTTTTTACCTTACGGGCAAAGATCCTGATCCCGGTGGTCCTTGCGGCGACGATCTTTTTGATCACTGTCGTCTGGTATCTCTGGAAAACCTATACCATTACCACCATTTACGTAGAGGGTAACCGGCACTACTCCGATGAAGAGATCACTCAGATGGTCATGGGGGATAATAAATGGTCCGGTAACTCCATTTACCTCCGGCTGAAATACCGTCACAT
>JAFUUM010000249.1 GCA_017477805.1 Lachnospiraceae bacterium | reverse complement strand
CCCATCTTGGAGATGCTGGGCTGGTTGGTGGCTGAAGAAGCCTGAGCGTTCAGAGCGCCTGCAACAAAATCGGAAGTGATGGCATCAGACTCTGCCAGAGACTTCAGTACGGGAACATCACCCTGTTTCTGATATCTGAGAAGGCAGCTGTCTGCGCTTGCCATGTATACTGCCAGCTGCTGTGCAGCCAGAGGATATGCGGTATTGGATTTTACGGTAATAGTCTTAAAGTCAACGAAGTTGGATAACTGAACTGCTTTACCGTCGATGGTCGCGGTGGGCAGTGCTACTGCGCCAAGGTTATCACCAAGAGCCTCACGGAATTCGGGAGCACTCCATGCGCCGGAAGTTACGGCACCAAGGTTACCCTCTTTGAAAGCGGATCCGCCGACACCGTCAGCATCTTCCAGATACTTGGGGTTGTTTACCATGTCGATGATATACTTACCTGCTGCGATACCCTTGTCGTTGTTGAAGGTGCAGTCTTCGGGGTTGGTGCCATCCTCACCAAAGAGGGTGCAGCCGTTACCGAGGAAGAACATCTCTGCGTACCAGGAGTTGGTGATCTGGGTGGAGAAGTTCCACTTTCCGTCGCCAAGGTCCTTTGCCATGATGGCATCCAGGCTCTTTACATCTTCTTCGGAAAGCAGTGCTTTGTTGTAGTACATGAAGAAGGTGTTGGGGGAGAAGGGTGCTGCGTAAGTCAGACCGTCTACGGTAACTGCGTTGACAGCGCTCTCGGGCAGATCTGCTGCCAGAGTATCAAAATCCTTGGTGATGGGAAGCAGAAGCCCCTTTCTTGCAAGATCTGCTACACCGCCGCTGGGGGTGTAGAAGATGTCTGCTGCAGTGTCCGCATCGGTGCTCAGTGCCTGAGGTGCTTCGTCGATACCGACAACTGCGATCTCGTAAGTGATCTCGAACTCATCGTGCATCTCGTCAAAGGTCTTTACCATCTGATCCGTGATCTCTACTTCTTCTTCGGGAACCCAGATCTTTAAGGTCACCGCTTCCGTGGTGCCTGCTGCGGATCCGGCATCGGTCTTTGCCGCAGTCTTTTCTGTGGTGCTGCCGGATGCAGCTGCGGTATTTCCGCCTTCTGCTCCGCAGGCTGTCATGGACAGTACCATGGACATGCCCAGTACCAACGCACCTGCTTTTTTCAATTGCTTTTTCAATACCTTTCTCAACATAATGTTTCCTCCCGTGTAGTTTTGCGCTTTACTTGCGCTAATTGCCTTGTTTACAGTTGCTTTGTGTTGCTTGTGGGGTTTATTAGGTTAATCGCTTAACCACAAGATAACCACCGGCCGGATTTTTGTCAATACGCCTTTATCATTTCTGTCATAAGTCGCCAAAAAAGAACCGGACCTTTCGTGAAAGATTCACAAACGATCCGGACTGTTAAAAAATCCCGCCATAACGGCGGGATCTCTTGAAATATCTATGATTTACACGTTTTTGACGGACTGTCTCTCCACCACCCGGATGGGCAGGTGCAGGTCCGCCGTATAATCCTTTTCTCCTTCCAGCATACGGAAGAGACAGGCCCCTGCAGCGTTGGCCTTTTCCCGGAAATCCTGGGCGATGGTGGTCAGTTTTGGCGTCATGTACTCGCTCTCCGGCAGGTTATCAAACCCCATGACGGAAATATCCTCCGGTGTGGAAACACCGCATTGCCGCATGCCTTCCATGATACCGAAGGCAACAATATCCGACATGGTGGCAACGGCCGTATAACCCCGACCTGCAAAAACAATATCCTGGCCGACTTTTACGGCACTCTGGTACATGGTATCCACGTAAAAGATATCCTCATCCGCCAGTTCCACTCCTGCTTCCCGGCAGGCATCGGTAAAGCCTCTGTAACGCTCTCTGACAACACCGTGTTCCTCGTGATCCGGAGCCGCCAGCGCGATCTTACGATGGCCCTTTCCCACAAGATACCGGGCGGAAAGATAGCCTCCCCGGTAGTCATCCAGACCCACGTTAACGATATTGCCTTCTTCCGCATAGGTATCGATGAACACGATGGGCACCTGCAGATTGGTGCGGATCTCCCGGACCTCTTTGTCCATCACCCCAAGGAAAAAGGCTCCGTCCACATTCCAGGAGGACAAAAGAGGCACCACATCACGGCAATGGCCTACGCATCTGAGCATCAGGTAATAATCACGGTTCCGTACATACTGCTCCAGTGCAGCGATCATGTGCGCATAATAAGGGTTTGCGAGGAAGTCCTCCTCTTTCCCGATATAGGGCACCACCAGAGCGATCATACGGCTCTCCCGCTTTGCCAGGGATCTGGCAACGGCATTGGGTTTGTACTCCGTTTCCTGAATGATGGATTCGATCCGTTTCCGGGTCTCCTCCGACACTTTTTGATAATTTCCGTTTAACACGTTAGATACCGTAGCGCTGCTGACGCCGGCCATCTCCGCGATATCTTTCTGATTCATCCTGTTCTCCGTTCGGTTTGATAAAGCGCTTAACCTTTTTTAACTATATATGACACCACTTCTTTCGTCAATGTCAGTCCAGCACTTCCTGAAGTGCTTCTCTGAAGACGGGCGGGATATCCGCCTCCCTTAACCAGTTCCGGAACTCCTCTTTTCCTTCTGCAAGACATGCGTGGTCATAGACCCGTTCCTTTAACCCGGTCTCACAATAGGCGTCGTCCATGATCCCAAATACCTCCTGGAT
>JAFUUM010000248.1 GCA_017477805.1 Lachnospiraceae bacterium | reverse complement strand
TTAGGACCACGAGATGCCCATCACCACAGGACCTCAGGTGCTTGAGATGCTGCGGAACGATCCCGAGACCCAGTCCATTCCCGTGATGTTCCTCACGGGAAAAAGCGATAAGGAAAGCGTTATGGCCGTGGTGGCACTTCGTCCGGAAGGGTATTTCTTAAAGACCATTCAGAAAGAAGAATTATTGGAGAAACTGCAGGAATTCTTTATCCTCCACAAGTCATAAAACAGCGCGGAAAAGGAGCCAAAGGCTATGTTACATGCCGTTGTCGGGTTTATCAGGGCACATCAATTAAATATCATGCTGCTCCTTTGCGGAGCCTGCGCATCCATCACCATCCTTTTGCTGAATACCAGATTTCTGGCAAAGAGCAAAAAACGGATCCTGCTCCTGATGGAACTCATCGCCATGTTCCTCCTTGGCTTTGATCGGGAAGCCTATATTTTCGCGGGAGTTCCCGGCCCCACCGGCTATGTGATGGTGCGCATCAGCAATTTCATGGTGTTCTTTTTGACCCCCGCCATCGTATGGGGCTTCAACCTCTACCTCATGGACTGGCTGAAAAACGAGGGCGGCATGGAAAAACTTCCCATGCGACTTAAAGTGGTGCATTATGCAGCCATTATCGGCATGATCCTTGCGGTCATTTCCGCATTTACCGGGCTTTATTATTATTTTGACGAGAACAATAAGTATAACCGGGGATCGGGCTTCCTTCTCTGTTATGTGATCCCCGTCATTTGCCCCCTCATCCAGTACACCGTGATCCGGCAGGCAAAGAAGGTATTTCCGAAGATCATTTACCTGTCCATGGTGTTATACATTTTTGTGCCGATCACTTGCGGGCTTCTACAGATCGTGGCTTACGGTACTTCCATCGTAAACATGTCCATGGTGCTGGTGTCCATTTTCCTGTTCCTCTTTACGTATCTCGATATCAATGACACCGTGGAGCGGGCCCACCGCATCGAGATGGTGAACATGGAGGAATCCAGAAACCGGATGAAGCGTCTGTTTGATCAGACCGCATCCGCCTTCGTTGCTGCGGTGGAGAAGAAGGATGTCTTGTCCCAGGGGCATTCCGCCAGAGTCGCGGAGTATGCCAGACGTATCGCCAAAGAAGACGGCAAGAGTGAAGAAGAGTGCGAGCAGGTGTATTATGCGGCCCTCCTTCATGAAGTGGGCAAGATCGGTCTTCCGGATACTATTGTGGGCAGGGAAGACTTAAACGAAGAAGAAACGGAAGTTTTCCGGCAAAAGCCCGTTATCGGAAGTGAGATCCTGTCCCGGATCTCCGAATATCCTTTCCTGAAGCAGGGGGCCGGACACTGTTTTGAATGGTATGACGGCAGCGGATATCCCGACGGATTAAAGGGAGAAGAGATCCCCGAGATCGCAAGGATCGTGGCGGTTGCCGACAGTTATGTGGAACTGACTTCCAAGAAAAAGGACAGGGAACCTCTTCCCGCCATGGTGGTGAGAGAAGAGATCATGAAAGAACAGGGGATCCGGTTTGATCCCAAGTTTTCCGAGTACATGCTCCAGATCCTGGATCAGGAGTATAACAAGGAGATCGCAGAAGACGTGACGGTAGAGACTGAGCTGAAGTGCGGAAAGTACCGGGAGAGCATCGCTACCGGCATCCAGATCCAGAGAACTTATACGAGGATCCGCTTCAAGTGTGCACGACCCGAGGGGGAGACCCATGGGTTCAGTATGCCGGGATTTGTGCTGTTTGATTCCTATGATGCGAGAGTGCATGTCAGCGCAAAATCCATGGAAGCCTTCCATTACCTGGAATACGGTGAAGTCTGGATGGATGGCCATGTGATCTGTTCCTCCGCCAGAGATATGAAGGTGGATGTGAAGAGTCTTCCCACACCCGAAGAGAGCGTGGACGAGACTGTACCCGTTACCTTCGAGATCGTTGCGGCAAAGTACGAAGACCATTTAAAGATCGAACTGGAAAGCCCTTATCACCATACGACGCTGGTGGTGGCTCTTCCCGACAGCACCAAGAGCGCATACATCGGCCTTACGGGTGAGAACTGCAACCTGACGGAGATCGAAGTTGAGACCCTTCCGGAAGAGATCCGGGAATTTGATATCCCCCGTATCGTCGAAAGTATCAGTTACATCGACAGGATGGAGTCCGATCTTCCAAATATCCAGATCGACCGTCCCAGATCCGCCAGCACCAAGGGGGTCGAGAT
>JAFUUM010000247.1 GCA_017477805.1 Lachnospiraceae bacterium | reverse complement strand
CCTGCGGCGCGAAGCTGCCGATCATCGGCCTGATCGCAGGTGCCATTTTCGGCGGATCTCCGCTGATCGCGGCTTCCGCATACTTTATCGGAATCGGATCCATCATCCTTTCCGGTATCATTCTAAAGAAATTGAAGGCTTTTGCCGGTGAACCGGCACCCTTCGTCATGGAACTCCCTGCTTACCATATTCCCTCCTGGGTTGGAGTCCTCCGCGCCACCTGGGAGAGAGGATGGTCCTTTATCAAGAGAGCGGGTTCCGTCATCGTTATCTCATCCATCATCATTTGGTTCCTTTCTTCCTTCGGAACCGTAAACGGTCAATTTGGCCTGGTGGACAATCTGTTTGAGGACGAGAGCCTTGTAACGGATGAGTACATTGAGCAGCTGGCAGACAGGATGGACGTGGACGTAGAAGATGTGAATGCTATGGATGCTTCCATGTTGGCATCTCTCGGCAACGGTCTTTCCGTTGTCTTCAAGCCTCTTGGTTTCGGTAACTGGAAGCCTGCCGTGGCCACCATTACCGGTCTTGTTGCAAAGGAAGAAGTGGTCGGTACTTTCGGTGTATTGTATAATTACGATGACGAGGAAGAAGAACTTGGCGAAGAAGGCGAACAGATCTGGGACAGAGTGGCTGCGGATTACACCATGGCCGGTGCTCTTGCTTTCATGGTATTTAACCTTCTGTGCGCACCCTGCTTTGCAGCCATCGGTGCCATCAAGAGAGAGATGAACAGTCCCAAGTGGACCTGGGCAACCATCGGGTTCATGACCGCGTGGGCTTATGTGATGGCATTTATCTTCTATAATATCGGTGGTCTCATCACCGGAGAAGTTGCATTCGGAGTTGGCCCCGTCATCGGCATCCTGCTGATCGGCTGCCTGATCTACCTGCTCTTCCGGAAAGGTTATCAGCCTGAGGGCGGTGTAAAGAACCTTACCGCAGTAAAAGCACATAATTAAGATTTAGGAGGAAACGGACATGACGCTTCTTGGAAATATCATCGTCGGACTTGTTGTGGCGCTTATCGCGTTCTTGTCCGGCCGGGCATTTATCAGAGACCTGCGACGGCAGTTAAAAGGGGGCGGATGCTCTGCCTGCGGCGGCAGCTGCAATGGATGCAGCGGTACCTGTCATTGCGGTGATGCGGCAAAAACTGCCGGTAAGTAAAAGGGGACAGTAAGTTAGTTAGATACTGAAAATTTAGAGAGAATAGAGATGCGCGGGAGAGCCGATCCGAAAGGACCGGCTCTCTTGCAAAGGCGGTTAGTAAATGCTACATTGGATGTAGTTGTTTTTGACATGAAAAAACTCGGAGGTACATCATGGGTAACAGCGGAAACGGACAGGAATTGCATGAGTCGGCAGAGGATTACTTAGAGAAGATCCTGATGCTGAAAGAGCGCCTGGGACAGGTGCGTTCCATCGATATTGCCACAGAACTGGGATATTCCAAGCCCAGTATCAGTATTGCCATGAAAAAACTTCGGGAAAGCGGCTATATCCAGATGGATAACGAAAACCTCATCACCCTGACGGAAACCGGCCAGAAGATCGCGAAGAAGGTCTATAACCGTCATGTGATGCTGACAAAGCTCCTTATGAGTTTCGGGGTCAGCTCCCGGACTGCGGAGGAGGATGCCTGCAAGATCGAGCATGACTTAAGCGAAGAGTCCATGCGCCGGATCAAAGAATATTTGAAGGATAAAAACTGAATCTGTTTTACGAAAGAAAAAAGAAGCGTCTGATTTCTCATTCTAAGATGAGGGATCAGACGCTTCTTGTGGCTTTCATGGCCATTTTGTTTTCGTACATTCGGATGTCCGCCAGCTTTAAGTAATCACGGCTTGCAGTCATGTCGCATTCCCCACGGACTGCGGTGCCGGAAGCATAGCTGATGACAAGATCGGGAGAGGCTTCGTTGTACTCGGCCACCAGCCGGTCCGTCTTGTCCTGCAGAGCCGGAGGATCGTAAGTCTGAAGATCCGAAAGGATCACCATAAACTCGTCACCGCCCATTCGGGCCATAAAGGATCCCTCACCGTATACCTGCTTCAAAATGGAAGCAAAGTCACTGATCAACTGATCGCCTTTGTCATGTCCAAGGTTATCGTTGGTCTTTTTTAAATAGTTTAAGTCGATGCTGATGATCATATAACGATAATCTTTGGCATCCACTTCATCCAGCGCATCTTCCGCCCGGCGTCTGTTGGGAAGTCCCGTCAGAACGTCGGTATAGGCAATCTTTTCCAGAGCCTCCGTGTAGGATGCGGCGTAGATGTTCCGGCGCATCATCAGGAAGAAATCCAGGATGGTCAGGAACACGAAGAGCACGAGCGCCACGGCAATGTGGTTCTGGTAGGTCCAGCTGAAGAACGCGGCGTTGTATTTCTGAAGATTAAAGTGTGCCAGGTCAAATACCGCGGTAAAGATCAGGATACAGATACCGGCGGTCATGAACTTGTACTGCACGCTGCCGTTGACGATACTGTGAAGGATGTCATACAGGATCACGGCAATGGAAAAGACAAGAAGTACATGGTAATACCCCAGGACCTCCGGGAACTGCCGGATCCCTGTAAAGTGCAGGATCCCTGCGATCACGATGAAGATCACATGGGCGTAGAGCAATCCTACGTAAAATCTCCGGAAGCCCTTGGTTTTGTCCCTGAGCATCGTCTCTTTTACATAAAGAAGAAATAAAAGCGGAGATACATAGAGGGAAGGGTACTCGATATAGGCCCTGAGCACCGAACTGGGGGTAAAGAGCCAGATGGTGTCATTGGCACAGAGGGTCCAGAACCCCATGCCCATGGCAAAACCGGACAGGTACGCGATCCGACGAAGCTCCGGGATGGAGAAGGAAAATACGATGGAGAAGAACCCCAAAAGGAGGCCCATGATGATCAGCGTCACATCGGAAAACAGGGGCAGGATCGCGGTCATGGCCTGCATCCGGAAAAGGTTTACTCCGCTGATGATATAGGGGACCTTAAAATCCGTAAAGGAATCGGAAGTCAGCACCTGCATCTTCACCGTCAGCTTCTGACCGGCATAATCATAAGGAAGGGGGATGGCGTGAGGACCGTAGCCCAGCATCAGATCCTGCTTGTAGCGCTCCGCGCCGTATGTGTAGATCAGATGCGGACCGACGTAGACATCCACGGTGGAGTGGATCGTGTAGATATATAAATACGGAGAGCGGATGTTGGTATTGGGGAGGGTTGTACTGAAAGATATGGTATCCCCTCTTTTGACAATAGCCTCCAGGGTAAACTCGGAAAGATCCACATCAGTGTAGGTCGTCTGGTTGTGCCGCACGGTAAAATGCTTGTCCAGAACATGTCTGTGGTTATAATCGGAAGTGATATTGCAGAAATGATAGATCAGGGTCAGAAGTAAAAAGGCCACGACAAAAGCACCCAGGCACACAAAGGACAGTACGAGGGTTCTTGTATCCTTATTGGACATTTTTTTCAGCTTGCCGATCATACTTCTATTATACGACTGATAAAAATTTTTGTTCAAGCACTAAAGTCCTACCAAAATTGTCCGATACACAATATGAGAAGTTACTTTGGGACCATGGATGGTTAGGAAAAAACGCCCAAAGTACAAGAAAGGAGGGACCAGGATGAGGATCAATCCTTATATCCAGGTACAGCAGGTATACGGGAACACCAAGGTGAACAAATCACAGAAGGCCGGTGCCCCCACTCGTACGGACGGACTGGAGATCTCCAGCTTCGGACGCGACATTCAGACCGCTAAAGCAGCGATCGCGAATGCACCTGATGTAAGAAGCGACGCCGTGGCAAAGGCGAAAGCTGATCTGGAAAACGGCACTCTTACGGGAGAGTCATTTGCCGACAAGTTACTGGCAGCGTTTGAAGCAAAGTAAGGTATTTGCAACATACAAGAAAGCGGGTATCTTATTTTGCTTCACCAAAGCCTGTAACCGCAGCGAGCCCGTAGGGCCGCGAAAGGGAGGATATTTACGTGGCAAGTCTCATGGAGAATCTGGAAGATATTTTGGACAGAGAGAGAAAGGAATATGAGGACTTGCTGGAAGTGTCACTCAAAAAGTCTTCCGTCATCGTAAAGGGTGATCTGGAAGCATTGAATGCCATCACGGAAGAGGAGCAGCAGGCCGTAGTACGCATCAACCGCCTGGATAAAGAGCGGGAAAAGATCATGAATGATGTGGCGCGGGTGCTGAACATGGATGTTAAAGAATTGAAACTGAGCGATCTGCTTCAGGTTCTGGAAAGGCGGCCTCAGGAGCGGCAGAAATTCGCGGCCAGTTATGACCGCGTGAAAAGAGCTGTTCTTCGGATGAAGGAAGTCAACGAGCAGAACAGACAGCTGGTGG
>JAFUUM010000246.1 GCA_017477805.1 Lachnospiraceae bacterium | reverse complement strand
TTGAAGAATGCCTTCGGACTACGGGAGTTCAGATCCCCATTCGATACGAGGATTAATATATGAGCGAAACAGCGATCTTAATGGCGGCCGGCATGGGGACGAGGATGCGTCCCCTGACGGAGAAAACCCCAAAACCGCTGATCAAAGTGCATGGACGACCCATGATCGAAACAGTGATCGATGGCCTGATAAAACGGGGCGTTGATCGCTTTTTCGTGGTAACGGGTTATCTGGGGGATCAGTTTGGATATCTGGAAGAAAAGTACCCGGGATTAGAGCTTGTACCCAATGGGGATTACATGACGGTCAATAATATCTCTTCCATCTATGCGGCAAAGGAGGTACTGCTCTCAGCCATGGAGGAAGACACCGAGGGAGGCGTGTTTATCTGCGAGGCAGATCTGTATGTCAGCGATGATTCGCTCTTTGAAGGAGATCTGAACGAGTCCTGTTATTTTGGAAAGCTTGTCCCCGGACATTCCGATGACTGGGTCTTTGAGCAGGATGAAGAAGGCTTTATCACCCGGGTCGGAAAAGTGGGAGAGGACTGTATGAACATGGTGGGACTTTCCTATTTCAAAAAGGCGGATGCGGTGACACTGGGACGCCTGATCGACGAGACCTACGGAACGGATGGGTATGAGGATCTGTTCTGGGACGACGTTGTGGACAGGAATTTAGATAAGCTCCGGTTAAGGGTCCATGAGATCCGTTCGGGGCAGATCACGGAGATCGATACCGTGGAAGAGCTTGCGGCGGTGGATCCTGCCTATCGAAACGAATAAAAAGGGAGACGATCATTTTATGAGAGTACAGAAACTGACGGAGATCATCGGTGCGGATTTTTATACGGGAGTGCCGGATTCCCAATTGAAAGCACTTTGTGATCATCTGATGGGGACCTACGGCATTGATCCGCAGCACCATGTGATCGCTGCGAATGAAGGAAACTGCACGGCACTGGCAGCAGGGTATCACCTGGCTACCGGAAAAGTACCGGTTGTTTACATGCAAAACAGCGGAGAGGGAAACATCATCAATCCCGTTGCCAGCCTCTTAAACGACAAGGTCTATGCAATTCCCATGATCTTTATCATCGGCTGGCGGGGAGAACCCGGAGTACACGATGAGCCCCAGCATATCTATCAGGGGGAAGTGACCTTAAAACTTCTCGAGGATATGGAGATCGCCCATTTCGTCATCGGGAAGGAGACCACCGATGAGGAAGTGGAAGAGAAGATGGCGGAGTTTCGGAAGATCCTTGCTTCCGGAAAAGATGCAGCCTTTGTGATCCGAAAGGGAGCCCTGACAGATGCTCCCAAGGTGGAGTACAAAAATGAATATCAGATGAGTCGGGAGGAGATCATTCGCCATGTGACGGCTGTTTCCGGGAAAGATCCCATTGTCAGTACCACGGGTAAAGCCAGCAGAGAGTTATTCGAGATCCGGGAGACTAACGGCCAGTCCCACAAGTACGATTTCCTGACAGTGGGTTCCATGGGCCATTCATCTTCCATCGCATTGGGCGTGGCGCTGCATAAGCCTGACCGGAAGATCTGGTGCGTTGACGGCGACGGTGCGGTGCTGATGCACATGGGATCCATGGCAGTTCTGGGGGCAAATAAGCCGAAAAACCTGGTGCATGTCCTCATCAATAACGGAGCCCATGAGACAGTGGGCGGCATGCCGACGGTGGCAGCCTCCGCGGACTTGACGGCCGTGGCAAAGGCCTGCGGGTACCCGTATGCCGTATGTGTAAATTCCTTTGAAGAACTGGACCGGGAACTTGCAGCCGCAAAGAACCGGGATGAGCTCAGCCTCATCGAGGTGAAGTGTTCCATCGGAGCCCGGGCGGATCTTGGGAGACCCACTACCACGGCTATCGAGAATAAAGAGAACTTCATGGAATACTTGAAAGAAGTATAAAAGAAGGACGCAGCTGACGCTGCGTCCTTCTTTGCTGGGGGCGGGGCGGCTTCGCCGGCCAAGCTCCTGCCGCCTCCCCGTGATCATCCCTCGATGGCGATCTTCTTGGCTTCTTCTACCTTAGGCTGGGGTTCCTTTTTGGGAACGCACATGGTAAGAATGCCGTCTTTGAATTTTGCTTTGATGTCCTCTTCGGTTACGTCTTCGCCGACGAAGAAGCTTCTTTCGTAGTGGCCGGAGTAACGCTCCTTACGGATGTAGCGTTTGCCCTCGTCCTTTTCTTCCTTGTCGGAAGTGTGGGTTGCCCGGATGGTGAGATAGCCGTCTTTTAAGTCGGCATTGATATCTTCCTTGGCAAAGCCGGGAAGTTCCATATCGATCTCATAGCCTTCCGGTGTTTCTTTGATATCGGTCTTCATGGCGGAAACTTCTCTCATTCCCGTGCCGCCCCAGAAGGGAGCATTGAAAACATCGTCAAACATATCATCCAAATAGTCTTTATGAAATACGCTGGGTCTTAACATCATAATGCACCTCCTAGTGTTTTGTTTTTGTAACTACAAAATACACCTCGTTATTAGCACTGTCAATAGGTGAGTGCTAATTTTATATTTCTTTTATAATTTTAATATTCAATAAAGAAATTTTGGTGCACCGAGAATGAATAATCTGACAATTCGCCGAAGGAGAGGGGGTGTCAGGATCCCAAATTGAGGACGCCTGTGATTCGTGTTATGATGTAGTTTGAGTTTTTATGCAATAAAGAGAGGTAACACAGGCAAGATGCTTAGCCTTCTTTACAATCTGATCATATCTCCCATTGAGATCATCGTGGAGATCATCCTTGGGGTAATGTATTCCATCCTGCACAACTACGGGCTGGCCATCATTGCCGTATCTCTGGTGATCCAGACCCTGATCCTGCCGCTGTACAAGCGTTCCGATGCCATCCAGGACGAGGAGCGGGCAAGGCAGAAGGCCATGTCTCATTGGATGGACCATATCAAAAAGACCTTCAAGGGCGATGAGCGTTACATGATCTTATCGGCCTATTACCGGCAGCAGGGCTATAAGTCCTGGTACGCCCTTGGAAGTTCCGTATCGATCTTGTTACAGATCCCATTTTTTATCGCGGCCTATCATTATCTGTCGAATTTCCGGGATTTTGCGGGACATTCCTTTTTGTTCATCCGCGACCTGGGAGCAGAGGATGCAACCTTTGTCATCGGCGGCTTTGCAGTGAATGTGCTGCCCATCCTGATGACGGTCATCAATCTTTTGTCCGGCGCTGTCTACACCAAAACCCTTCCCTTTCGGGAGAAGGTTCAGGTCTACGGACTGGCGGCTGTTTTTCTGGTGCTTTTGTATAAGAGTCCTTCTGGTCTGGTCCTGTACTGGACCATGAACAACCTGTATTCTCTGGGAAAAAACCTGGTGATGAAGGTGTTCGCCGGGGCCTTTGCTAAAAGGCGGACAACAAAGAGCACTGACCTGCAGGCGGGGAATGAGAACCGGATCTTCCTCTGGACCGGACTTTATCTGACGCTCCTTATGGGAGCCATGATCCCCATGGCGGTGGTGAAGTCCTCCGCAACGGAATTTATTACCGATACCTACGGTCCCGGTACCCTCCTCGCTAATAATATCGCTATTGCTGCAGGATACTTCCTGTTATGGGGCGGTATTTTCTTCTGGCTGATGAAGAAAAAGGTTCGGAAGGCTTTTGCGGGAACC
>JAFUUM010000245.1 GCA_017477805.1 Lachnospiraceae bacterium | reverse complement strand
GTGGAAAAGACACGCTGAATAAAGACCGTCAGACCCATGACACCTGCCGGGAACAGATCGCCGGCATGTACGAACGTATTCACGTTCATGGCCATAACAAAGGCCGCCACGAATACCATGGCAACCCGTCTTACTTTGTAGAATGTATTATTATGTTCCATTTTTGTTTCCTATTCCTTAGCTGTTACCGTCGTTCCGACCATCGGTCGGCGACACCGAACGCCATATTCAGAATACCATTATTTTCCCGTAATTGCAGTAAAATATTGCATGTTATCAATGGCTATTTCAGGAAAAGGGACAGACCGGAAACAAGCAAAAGCACATAGGTCAGGATCATGAAGGTACGCTGCTTCATACGGTGGGCAAGAAGGCTTCCGATCCACATCCCAAGGAGCAGAAACGGGACGGTAATGAGCTGGATCTTTAACAGTGTCAGGCTCCAGATCCCCTGGATAAGATGGGTCCCCAGTAAGAGGCCGTTCAAAAAGATCCACACCGTGGAGATGGTTGCCCGGAACTCTTCTTTTTTTCGTACCCGTCCCGTGAGGTAACCGATGAGAAGGGGACCTCCGCAGACAAACATACCATGGACCACGCCGGCGGAGATAACGAGGATCCGGTCTTTGAGGGCCTTCCCGTCCCGCTGCCGGGCCACGGGATTTTCTGCCAATGTTTCCCAGGAAGCGACCGCATCTGTCCCTGTCTCCGGATCCGCAATGCTCTCCCCCTGTCTCTCCTCCAAAAACAGACCGATAAGGCCCTTCACCGCCAAAGCGATGACGATGACCCCCAGGGTCACATACAGGACTTTGGCATGGCCTGCCAGGGCAGACTTGATCAGGACGCCCCCAAGGATGGAGATGCCCATGACGCAGACAATATAGGCCACTTCCCGCCAAAGGACGTGCTTTCTTTTTTCCAGAAAAACATAGATCCCGGACAAAAGCCCCAGAACATTAAGGACCGGCACCGCCACGTCCATCCCCACGAGATGCAGACTCGCAGGCATGGCCAGGATGGTGCCGGCAAAGCCGGTGATCCCCTGTATGATATTGGCACAGAGGATCACCAGACAAAACAATACTTCTTCAAAGGACATTGAAACTACCTCAGTGAATTATCCACATTCCACAATTTCTCATAAGCAAAGCCGGTAACACGCTCGCAGACCGCCTTTTCTTCTTCCGTGATCACGGACGTATCTTCCCCTTTCCTTCTTGCCACTTCCTTACGGACAATGTCGAATTCCTTCTTGGTCACGGGGAACAGCACCGTCATCACCAGGGTGATGGTCAAAAGCACGATCTGGGCAAAGACGTAAATGTAGGCGATACCCTTCTGGGTGGCTGCCGCCTGACGCATCCCCTCGGAAGCCAGGACTTCGTCATACCCCACCATGGCAAGGAGCAGGCCGATGGCCGCGGAGGAAAGCCCCGCTGCGATCTTTCTTGTAAATGTGGCCATACCGGAGCATACCCCGGGTCTGTTTACGGAAGTGATGAGCTCATCCACATCCGCCATGTCCGTCAGGATCGCGTAGATACTGGTGGATGTACCCGCCATGGCAAGGCCGATGATAAAGGACAGTGCCAGGATCACCGTAAAAGGCGCCCCTTCATGAGAGAAAAACAGCATGCACAACGTCGCCACGATCCTCACAGGAGTACCCACGAGGATGGGGAATTTCTTGGAAGTTCTGGACATAATGGGCGCAAAGAGGATCATTCCCAAAAACTGGGAGATGAGGATCACGCCCATGAGTTTTGTAAAGTTACCGTTTCCGTAGGCATTCAGTACTTCATCGATGTAATACACCGCAAGACCCGTGATAAAATCCGCTGCCGCCTGTCCAAAGATGAAGATCAGCACAAAAAGCCTAAAGCTCCGGTTCCGAAATACGCTGAGGGACTGAGAAAAGGTCTCTCCCAGGCTCACCTTCCGGATCTCCTTCTGCTTCTCCCAGGTTCCAAAGAAGGTGATGAGGATCACCGCCAGGAAGATCACACCGAAGATCAGGGCCACCGTCAGATACTGACCGGCATTGGTGTTGTCCCGGATCATCAACGTGGGCACCAGTCCGGCCAGGATAGCACCGAAGGCAGAAAACATCATGCGAACGCTGGAGAATTTTGCTCTTACGGTGTAATCGTCCACCATATCCGGCAGGAGGCCGTTATAGGGCACCATGACAATGGTAAAGCCCGTGGAGAACAGCATGTACATCAGAACATAAAAGATGTACTGCC
>JAFUUM010000244.1 GCA_017477805.1 Lachnospiraceae bacterium | reverse complement strand
CGATGGTGGGGGTGATCTCCGTGAGAAGTTCCACCAGGTTCTCCTCGCCAAGTCCGATAAGGGGCAGGATCTCCGCAAAGAGAATAAGGATGGGGATCAGGGACAAAAAGAAGAAAAAGGCGGTGCTGCTGGCATAAGCCCCAGCGACTTCGCAGTCATGATTCCCGCAAAGTCCATTCCCTTCTGGCTGATGTTCTGCAGGCGCTGAACTTCCGCTTCGCGGTGTTCCTCATTCAGAGGTGTTCTGTTTTTGAGTTTTTCTTTGAGTTTTTTGTTCATGTTCTTACCAGTGGGTCAAGCAGTAAAGTCCGTCGCTTGACCGTTCCCACTTTGTTCGTCGTTACGGCGGAGCCGCCGACGTCGAACACTATGTGTTCGACATGGTCGAAACGCTTTGCGTTTCTTCCCTGGGCTTCGCAGCGGATGCTAAATTCGTTCTTCCCTAACGGTCGAACTCATTAAGCACCGGCGGCAGAACAGTCTGCGCTCACGGACTTACTGCTTGCCCTTGGCAAGTAATGCAGTAAATCCCGCAAATAAAACCCCAAGAACGGCGGTGTATATCGGCCAGGCGTGGAGCGCGTATCTCATACTGTAGATGCCCTGGAGATAATGGTAAAGGGGCAGGAGGGACTGCACGGCTCTCATGCCGGGTATGCCGATGAAGATGGGACAAAGGATCACCATGGACAACAGGGTAAGGACCATGATGCCGCAGAAGGCCGCCTCGGAACCTCCGCAGAAAATGCGGACAAGGTTGGCAAACAGGAGTCCCGTGATCACATACAATAACCCGCATCCCAGTTCCCGCAGAAACCCGTTCCACAGTCCGGATACGGCAACGGACACCAAAAAGACCACAAAGGCATCCAGTGCATAGGCCAGCTGCCAGAAGCACATGAGCAGCCCGGCCTTTTTCTTATCTTTCCCGGCGTACACGCCGCTCTGCTCATCTTTCATGGTGATAAACTGGGCCGCAAAGAAGCAGATCATCAACCACAGGCCGCAGATCCCACGCATGGGGGATAACAGGATGGAAGTGATCTCCTGATCCGTTTCATCCGGTGTCACCATCCGGAAGAGGTTTCCGTCGATCATAGCCGCATCGTAATATGCCTGCAGTTCCGCATCGGAAAAGTCCGTCAGTCCAAGCTCTCCCCGGACCATGTCCGCAAAGACTTCATAGGCCATCCGGGGGTATAATGCCCCCTCTAAGATCTCCATGGCAAAATGGGCCGTCACAGCATCTTCCCGGACGTAAACGGTAACCGAGGGCTCCACCATTCCGGTCTCTGCATACTCCCGCAGACGTTCCCTCATATCCTTCGGCACCGTCCAGGCCATATCCGCACGATAAGAAGAAACTGCTTCAACAGCCTCTTCTTTGCTCCCGGGATACAGATAGTTCAGCACCTTATCATAGGTCTTCAGATTCTGTTCCAGGTCTTTGCCCAGTTCTTTATCAGCCGAGTAAAGGGCGATGGTGATCACCCCTTTTGTACCAAGACTCCCGAGCCGGATGGCGCCGATAAGCACAGGCAGGAGAAGTAAAACGATCAAAAAGGAGGGCCGGGAAAAGAGGCGCTTTTGCATCAGCATAAAACCATTCATCGCTCTTCCCCCCTCTGTAATCTCAAATATCGTACGAGGATGGCACAGCAAAGCAATACCGCACCATACAGCATGCAGGATACTACTGCCCCGCCTTCACCGGATAAGGCCCCCAGTGCCCGCGCTTTCATCATCCCCGTAGGAAGGATCTTTCCGACAATCTGTAAACTCTTCGGGAAGAATTCCGCAGGATAAAAGTATCCCGACAGGAAGCAAAACAACATGGTGGTCAAAAACTGCAGCATCAACCCTGCCGCGATGCCGCCGGAAATCTCATACAGGAAGAACTGCCAGGCCGCCACAAGCAGAAATACGGGAACGAGCCCTGCAAAGAATGTGATGCCATCGGCTTTTCCAAGGGCCGCATCCGACAATCCGATCCCTACGAAAAACAGGCATCCGAATAACAGG
>JAFUUM010000243.1 GCA_017477805.1 Lachnospiraceae bacterium | reverse complement strand
TAAAGCAAGAGATATTGAAGAACGGGCAGAGAAGGCTGCTCAGATCTTCCGGGGCACGGCATCAGAAGATGCCTTTTTCCAACTGGTGTACTTCCCCGCAAAGGCATCCGCAAACCTTCTGAAGATGCAGTTGTATGCGGGATTGAATAAGATGCTTGCATCCCATGGCTGCCCTTCTGCCAATGGGTATGCCGATGTCATCAAAACCTGTCTGGAGGAGGATGCCCGACTTTGCGATGCCTATCATAAGGTTCATGACAGCAAGTGGGACGGCATGATGCTCTCCGAGCACATCGGCTTCACCAACTGGAATGAAGAGGAGCATATGCTTCCCCTGCGGACCTATGTAACGCCTTATCCCGGAGACCGGGTATGTGTATCCGTCTCGGGCAATCCCGAATACACCATGGGCGGTGACTGGACGAGAAAAGATCTGCTGATGACGGATCTTTTGATCCCCGGTGGAAAAGGTGAGATCCGAATGGAGAACTGCTGCGAAGCCGACTGCACTTGGAAAGCAGAAACATCCGAAGGAGCAGACTGGATCAAGTTATCAGCGGCCAAAGGAACGCTGCGGGGAGCGGTAGCTCCTGCGGAGAACAAGATAGAAGAGAATAATAACGTAACCTTCATCACTGTTTCAGCCGATCCGGAACTCCTTCATAATGCATGCATGGAAACAGGCTCGGAAAACATCACCGGTACCGTGACCATCCGCTCCGGAAGATGCCTGGCCCGTATTATCGTGGCAGCCGGAGATTTCACGGTAGAAGAGAAGACCGCAAAGCATGATGTGCCCGTACTTCCGGCGAACCTCAAAGCACCTCGGGGTGGAGTACCTCTTGCCTGTGCCATCGAAGCCGCGGAGTACGATAACGTTAATCCCGGAAAAGACTGCACGTTCAAACTCTATGAGCCCTACGGCAAATATCACAGCGGCCTCAGGACCTATCCCGCAGACGACGGAAACAAGAACCCGGCGGATATGCCAAATGCACTGTACAGCTTTTATCTTCCGGAAGAGGGAGACTACGAAATAACCCTCCTGCAGGCACCCGGCGGTCCCGTATTAAAGGATACCTACTGCAGGTTCGGTGTATCCGCAAACGAAGGCGAGATCATTAGCGTAGCTGCTGTGGATGAATCCTACAGGGCAGGAGAGAACAGCTGCAGAGAGTGGTGCCACTCCGTTCTGGTTCATGAAAAGAGCGGCGCCTTTACCATGCAGGGCAAAAAGGGGGAAAACACCCTCCGGATCTATGGCTTTGATCCCGGTGTTGTGCTGATGCGGATCCTCATCCGTAAGGAAAACAGCGAGAAAGTAAGCTCTTTCTTTGGCCCGCTGCCCGATTTTGTGCGCGGATAAGCGCATTGTGTTATACTATTTCTGTGTGAATTCAGATAAAAGGGGGATTTATTATGAAAAGACAGATTTTACCCAAGGCGCTTGCCCTGCTCCTTTGCGGTGCAATGCTGGCAGGATGCGGCGCATCTACAGATATCGGCAAGGAAGAGACCGTAACAGAGGAGACCAAAGAAAAGAAAGATAAAGAATCCAAAAAGGACAAGGATAAAGAGCCTCAGGCAGTGGAAACAGTGACCGCAGAAGCCACACTTCCCGATGTGTCCACCGCAGAAAAGATCCATTTCCGGGTTGGGAATAACTATGAGTATTCCGAGGAACCGGATCTTGCGGATACGGATTATGAGTGGGTATCCATGGCATATGTCATCTGGGATTCCGTGGAGCTTTTGGATAATGACGAGGGCAAAAAAGGCGCAACCGAGTATCCGAAACTCCAAAAGAGCCTGGATAAATTCGCAGAAGACTCCAAAGCCACCGCACTGGAAGAACTGGAACTTCTTCGGGGGGACGGCCGCGATCTTTTTGACAGGATCGTTTCCGGGGAAATTTCGGACCTTGGGGTTTGGGATGTATCCGACCGGTTTTATTACAGCAGACACCTTAATGTCCTTCGTGCCGATGCCAAAGCCTTCGGCATGGTCTGCACCACGGAAGAATTTGCCAACAGCGCACATCCCATGAGCGTTTATTCCGGAGTCAATTTCGATCCCGTATCCGGAAAAGCCATTGAATTAGAGGATGTTATTACAGACGCAGATGCTTTTGTTTCCGCTGTTGAAGCTGAGGTCGATCTGCAGTATCCGGAAGTACGGGATCTTCTTCAGGTGGACAACCTGGCAAATGCCGTAAAAGAGGAGTACGAAGAGGGACTCCTTCAGTGGGTTTTTGATCCCTACGGTATCACCGTTTTGTTCTCGCCTTATGAGATCGCCGCATATGCGGCAGGCCCCGTGATCCTGTCCGTGCCCTTTGTGAAATACGGCAGCTTCATGAACCCCGACTATTTCAATCTCGGTGAGGATTATCTGCCGGACAGCTACGGCAGCGTTTGGGACGGACTGTTAAGTGGTACGAATTTCTATGATGCAGAAGGAAATCTGACAAAGCTTTCTTTTGACGGAACTCTGGATGAAAACTGGCAGCTGCAGGAGATCGAGATCACCTTCGGCAATCAGATCTATCAGTATGACAGCTCCGAAGACTGGTGCTACGACTACGATCCTCACGTGTTCTACGTAGACGGCAAAGTGTATCTGTACATGGATCTTTTGTCCGATAATGACTGGCGCTTTACCACCATCTTTGAACTCAGTGAGGATTATATTGCTTACGTTGGGGAAACCAGTGATTTCATGGGGAGTGGAACACAGAATGATCCCTATGATTTCAAGATGAAAAACCGGATGAATCTGCTGAGCACCTATGATGCAAGTAAGACCTATTACATCAGCGACAGCGGCATTCCTTATTCCGATGACAAATACTATACGCGGTTGCCTTACTCCAGCTTTGAGATCACCGCGCTGCAGGATATTCCCGCAACCATCCTTGCAAATGAAGAGGATGAAGTGGGTACGCCCGGTACGATCCCGGAGGGGGAGAAACTGCGGATCTACCGTACGGATGATGACACCATTGTTGATCTTCTGGGAGAGGATGACACCATCTATCGTGTGGAAGTGATCATGGATTATGAAGCTGATTACTGGCAGGCCATCAACGGAGAGGATATCTTCAGTCTGTTTGACAACCTTGTCTTTGCAGGCTGATCATTTATGAATTACTGAGCTATACAGGAACAGCGTTACAGGAAGTTGGTTTTCGAAAGATGGGGAAGAGCTATGAAGAAACGAGTACTGGCACTGACGTTGGCACTTGCTGTAGGATCCGCCGGCCTTGCCGGCTGCGGTATCGGGGATTTTCAGAAGATCTATGATGCCCTGCAGCAGGCAAAGCAAAAAGAGGCGGCCGGGGAGACGACTGCCGGGACAGAGACTGAAGTTTCGAAAGAGACGACAGCGCCTTCGGAAGAAACAAAGGAAACGGAGACGGAGTCGGAAACACCGGTGGATCCGGCAGCGGAAAACGGTGTGCCCACCATCCGGTACGAAGTGGGATGGGACGGCGACTGGCTCAACGATCCGGATCTTGCGGATACGGATTACGCGTATTTGTCCATGGCCCATGTGGAATATCACACATTAACGCTGGTGGATGATCCTGACGGGACCAGAGGCCCGTCCATGTACCCGAATCTTCAGGCGAGGCTGGAAGATTATAACGAGTATCGAAAACAGGAAACCTACGCTTACGGAGAGGAACTGGTGGAAGCTGCCAGGTATGAGCTGGACGATGCACTTGCTACCGGCGACTACGACCGGTTAAACGTATCGGAATTAGACCTTTCCGAACGGTATTACGATCTTGTGGATCTTTATGTGGTGCGGTCCGATGCCCAGACCTTCAGCTTTTATGAGAACGTGGACACTTTTACGGGAGGTGCGCACCCCTGGAACAAGTACTACGGCTACAGCATCGATCCCGCAACCGGTGATTTTATCGAACTGGATGATGTGATCACGGACAACTCGGAACTGGCGATCCATATTTCCGAAGCATTTTACGATCAGTATCCAGATGCGGGGGATATGGTGATCGTGGACAATCTTACGGACACCATCCAGAGCGAACTGGATGACGGGTCCATCCAGTGGATGATCGATCCCTACGGCGTTACCTTCCTGTTTTCGCCCTATGAACTTACAGCTTATGCGGCAGGTTCCCAGTTTGTGACCCTGGCGTACGTGAAATACAGCAATATTCTATCGGCAGATTATTTTGATCTCGGCGAGGATCTTCTTCCGAAGCAGTACGGCATCCGTCAGGACAGTTACCTGATGGACAAGATCTATGATGCGGAAGGAAAATTTGTCAGAAACAATATCTACGCTGACATGGATCCGGAGTACAGCATTGTGGATACTCTCCACATTACACACGGAAATCACTCTTTTGACTATCGTGCCTACGATCTGTATGCGTATGACTACGAACCTTATACTGTATGGTATGACGGCGAGGTTTATTACTATGTGGAACTCATCGGTGAGTTCGATGGTTACGGTACTACGGTGATCTTCAAGGATACGCCGACAGGCCTCAAGCTTTTGGAGACCTGTGAGGATACCCTTTGCTGGATGGCTCCCTCCGATCCCACAAAGATCCGGATGGGAAGACTTCTGTACGCCCTCAGTACCTACGTCGGCTATAAGGATTACCACATAGGAGCCGGCGGTATCCTCGTAACGGATGACAAGTATTACAGGGTGGAGACTGATCCCTATTATGATTTTGCCATCCGAACCAAGCAGGACATGAAAGTCCGGCATCTGGCGGATGACAATGACGAGACGGGAGAGGAGATCACCATCATCAAGGGAACGGCGCTGAACATCTACCGGACGGACGGCGAGAAGACCGTTGATGTGATTGACAAGCAGGGCCGGATCTACCGCCTGTTTGTGGAGTATGATGAAAACGCCTACTGGTATGAGTCCATCGGCGGTCAGGATATTGAAGACCTGTTCGAAGGCTTGTACTTTGCGGGCTGATATAAGGGGGAGAAAAATGAACGAAGCATACATGGATAACGGCGAATCGGTAAAGGAAGCTGCCACCAAGGAAGAAACGGACAGAAAGTGCCCGGCCTGTGGCGGCAAGATGAGTTTTGATCCGAAGACGGGAAAACTGCACTGCCCGCACTGTGAGACGGATGTGGACATCGCGGAAGATCCTGATTTCGTGGCACAGGAACTGGACTTTAACAAAGCGGAAGATGCGGCACCCACTAACTGGGGCGTAGACACCAAGGTCGTTAAGTGCCCTTCCTGTGGCGCTCAGACCATTTACGACTCAACACAGATCTCCGGCACCTGCCCTTACTGCGGTGCCAATCAGGTCATGGATGCCCAGGACCAGGCGAAGATCATGGCCCCCGGCGGCGTGATCCCCTTCAAGGTGGATCAGAAGACTGCCGCAGAGAAGTTCAAAAAGTGGATATCCGGCAAATTCTTCTGCCCCGGAAAAGCAAAACAGCAGGCCCATGCAGACAAGTTCCAGGGCATGTACGTGCCTTACTGGACCTTCGATGCGGACACCCGCAGCAACTACACCGGTGAGTACGGTATCGACCGCAAAGTGGATGACGGAGACGGAAAGTCCCACACGGAGACGGATTGGCACAGGACAGCCGGCGTTTACGAAGAGAGCTTCGATGATAT
>JAFUUM010000242.1 GCA_017477805.1 Lachnospiraceae bacterium | reverse complement strand
TATTCCGCAACCACCATTGCCGCCATCTCCATGGTCATGACCATTGTGGAATTTCCCATGATCATTCTCGGCGGAAAACTGGCGGACAGCGTGAACCGGAAAAAGATCATCGTCTTCTGCGATCTTGTCACCGTAGCCTGTTATCTCATCAGTTCCGCCATCCCCCTGTCGGCTGTCAGCGTAGGTCTTTTCTACATCGCAGGCCTTTTTGCAACCATCGAGGGACCTTCTTACGATGCCCTGGTTGCGGATCTCAGCGACACGGAAACAAGGGAACATGCCTACAGCCTTCAGTATCTCGGCATGAACCTGGGGCTTGTGATGGCACCCACCATCGGCGGCCTCTTATTTGAGCATTATCTGAACCTGGCCTTTGCCATCACCGGCGTAGCTACCTTCTCCTCCACGCTCTTGATCATCCTCTTTATCAAGAGACTCAGTGTGGAAAAGAAAAACATCAGCAAATACGAAGAAAAGCAGGAAGGCGTCAAGGCCTTTGCCATCCTGAAAGAGCGGAAAGCACTCCTTATCTACTTTCTTGCGGCGGCCCTTGGAAATCTGGTATACAGCCAGTTCAATTACCTCCTGCCTCTGCACATGGAAGGCCTGTACGGATCAAAAGGCGCGGCGCTCTTTGGTATGATGACCAGTGTAAACGCCATCGTTGTGGTCATCGGAACGCCCCTGATCACAACCTTCCTCTTTGCCTTAAAGGATGTCAGAAAGCTCCTTGTGGGTGAGACCCTGATCGTTGTGGGACTTGTAAGCTACGCCTTCAGCGGCCGGCTGATCCCTGTGTACTTTTTCCTTATGGTGGTCTTTACCCTGGGTGAGATCTTTAACACCCTGGCCAGCTCCCCCTACATGACAAGGCGTGTCCCCTCCACCCATTGGGGCCGTTTTAATTCCATGATCAACATCCTCTGCATGACCTTTTACTCCGTGGGTAACCTTGGCGTCGGAAAACTGGTGGACACCTACGGCTTCAAGACTGCATGGGGCTTTGTCGGGATCATCGGAGCCTTGACCATTTCCCTGATCCTGGTTCTGAACATCGTCGATAAAAAGAGCTTCCCGCTCCTGTACCGGGGAGGGACAAGTAAGAGCGACGAAGAAGATGACAAAAGATCGGATTCGGGTATAATAGGTGAGACAACGACGGATGAAACAGAGTCGGAAGGAGCACCTATGGTAATCATCGCAGGACTGGGAAACCCCGGAAAAGACTATGAGGGGACCAGACACAATATGGGCTTTCGGACCATCGACCTGCTGGGAGACCAGTATGGCATCGATGTTTCCACGGGAAAATTCCACGCCCTCATCGGAAAAGGCGTGATCGAAGGACAAAAAGTCCTTTTGATGAAACCCCTGACATACATGAACAAAAGCGGCGAGAGCATTGCCGAAGCCGTAGCTTATTTCAAGGCAGATCCGGAAACGGAGCTCATCGTCATCTCCGATGACGTGACCTTAGAGCCCGGCATGATCCGGGTTCGGAAAAAGGGCAGTGCCGGCGGACATAACGGCCTGAAGGACATCATCGCCCATCTGCAGACGGAGGGTTTCCCCAGAGTCAGAGTGGGAGTCGGCAAAAAGCCGCCCCGGATGGACCTGGCGGATTTTGTCCTTGGACATTTTCCTGCACAAGAGCGGGAAGCGGCTCAGGAAGGCATCAAGAAAGCTGCCGAAGCCGTGAAGATCATGCTGACGGATGGCGCGGATGCGGCCATGAACGTCATGAACCAGAAAAACAAAGCAGAATAGAGTTTACAGGGACCGGCTTTCTCCAGTTCATATGAGGGAAGCCGGTCTTTTTGTCGGAAAGTGATTACTGACAAAAACGCAGGGCCCGGAACCGGAGCGGTTCAGATTGACGAACCTGTCAAAATCATAGAAAATATAAGTAGTTGTAAGTTAGAAACGGAAGGTACTATGAACACATTAAGATACCCGCTGCAGGAACTCGGGGAATACGAGGAGATCGCGGGCCAATTGGCGAAACATAAACCGGTGGTATTATCTATCACCGGCTGTGTTGATTCCCAAAAACTGCATGTGGCCGACGGACTCGGGGAAGGCTACCCATTCAAACTGATCCTGACCTACAGTGATCAGAGGGTGCGGGAACTCTACGAGGATGCGCTGTTTTACGATAAGAACACATGCATGTATCCGGCCAAGGACCTGATCTTCTACCAGGCGGATATCCAGGGAAATCAGCTGGCAAGAGAGCGGATGAAGACCCTTCGGCGGATGATCGAAGGCGGGCGCCTCACGGTGATCACCACCTACAGTGCGTTAATGTCCCCTCAGATCCCGGCGGATGTTGTACGGGATGCCATCATTTCGATCAAAAAAGGTGCGAGCCTGGATGAGCGGGAATTATCCGCAGCTCTCGTGCACCTTGGATATGAAAAGACCTATCAGGTGGAAGCCCCCGGGCAGTTTTCCGTCCGTGGCGGTATCGTTGATATCTTTGACCTGACGGAGGACAACCCCTACCGTATCGAACTTTGGGGAGATGAGATCGACTCCATCCGCAGTTTTGATGTCCTCAGCCAGCGTTCCATCGAGCAGTTGGAGGGTGTATCCATTTATCCCGCTACGGAACTGATCCTCACGGAAGACAGACTCCGGGAGGGCATGGACCGTATCGGCGCCGCTACGGAGAAACAGGGTAAGACCCTGCGGAAACAGGGCAACGTGGACGCGGCCATCAGAATAGAGAAACAGTACCGGGAACTTCGGGAACAGGTGTTGGAACTGGGGGCATCTCTGAGCCTTGAGTCCTATGTCCGTTTCTTTTATGAAGAACCGGATTCCTTCCTGGGATCTTTCCAGAAAGAAGCCCTCTGCATCTTTATCGATGAACCCTCGAGAGTCCGGGAACATGCGGAAGCGGTGGAACTGGAATTTCGGGAGAGCATGGGACACAGACTGGAAAACGGTTATGTGCTGCCGGGCCAGGCAGACCTGCTCTTTGGCAAAGATGTGATCAATGCGGAATTAAAAAAGAGAGTCGTCATCGGACTTTCCGCCCTTGATATGACGGGGCCCCTGTTAAAGCCCGATAAGAAGTACGACTTCGGCGCAAACTCCGTATCTTCCTATAACAATAGCTTTGATGCGCTGGTAAAGGACTTAAAGC
>JAFUUM010000241.1 GCA_017477805.1 Lachnospiraceae bacterium | reverse complement strand
GCTCCATGACTTTTCAACCCTGAACCGCACCGGCAAAAGCCGGCGGCGCTTAACATGTGTCCCCGGCACACTGCGCCATTCTGGACCAGACGGGAGTCGAACCCGTGTCCAAAAGCCTATTCCCCGTCCTTCTACTATCATAGTTTGTTTTTTAACATTCCCTCCGAATGACGGGAGCAAACACCCTGCATCCTTCAGTAGCTTCATGATACGCCCACAGAGGCAAAGCTTACTCTGTGTCGTTTCCTACATAGTCGATGCCCGGATCCCTAAGTGTAGGTGCTCAGGGGCGGACAGCTGCCATTAGGCAGCGAGTGCTAAATTATCGTTAGCGTTTATATTTAAGTTTGCGATTTGACGCATCGCCTGCGGATAGCTTCTCCAGCTGCAAGACCCCTGTCGAAACCTTGACTGGCCCCAGCTCGGCCGCTTTCCCGAATGCTCCGTAGGAGCCAATGAGGGGGCCGAGCTCGTCCCGGTTGTCGGTAACGTATACCGTCGTTCTCCCGAGCGCTCCCCCTTAGGGATAGCCGAAATTATATCGCTCCACGCAGGTCTCCCCGCGTGATCGCTTACCTAGTGTATATCGGAACACAACTTCCGTCAATGAACCTTGAGTTTAAAATCCCGTTCCACTTCCCGGCGCATATCCTTTTTGGCGATATCCGCCCGCTTGTCGTAGAGTTTCTTACCTTTGGCAAGGCCGATCTCGATCTTGGCACGGCCTCTTGAGAAATACACCTGCAGCGGCATCAGCGTATAGCCCTGCTCCGCCAGCTGTGCATTCAGTTTTGCGATCTGCACCTTGTGCATCAGAAGTTTTCTCGGGCGAAGTGGATCCTTGTTGAAGATATTACCCTTCTCGTAAGGACTGATGTTCATACCGTACACGAAGGCTTCCCCGTTTTCGATCCTGCAGTAAGCTTCTTTGATGCTGCACTTCCCCATCCGGAGGCTCTTTACCTCCGTGCCGTGGAGTACAAGACCGCATTCATATTTATCTTCGATGAAATAATCGTGGTAAGCCTTCTTATTGTTGGCTACCAGCTTGATACTTTCTTCAGCCATTTCCCTCATCTCTCTTTCGGATCTTCATCATACCACAGCTTTCCTTCGAAGAAAGTAAACCGGTGGTTCAAATTGAAAAATCCACTCTTCCGGTGGCATGATCCGCGTCATACACCGTTACCGTCATGGTCTGTCCCAGGCTGAAGGTTTTGCCCGTTCTGCAGCCCGTCAGCACCATGTGGTCCTGGTCATAATGATAATCATCATTTCCCAGCCTGTCCAGTGAGATCAGCCCTTCCACGGTATTGGGAAGTTCCACAAAGATACCAAAGCCCGTCACACCGGAGATCACACCGGTATAGGTCTCACCGATCCGGGATTCCATGTACAGTGCTTTCTTTACCTTCTCGGTCTCCCGCTCCGCTTCATCCGCTCTTCGCTCCGTAGCGGAAGTGGCAGTGGCTACCTGGGGCAGGATCTGACGATAATGATCTGCCTTTTCCGCAGTCAGACGGCCGCGAAGCTGATCCTTGATGATGCGATGGATCTGCAGGTCAGGATAACGTCTGATAGGCGATGTGAAGTGGCTGTACTGGGATAAAGCCAGCCCAAAATGACCGACACATTCCGTATCGTATCTTGCCTGCTTCATGCTCCGAAGCACCATACGGCTGACAAATGCTTCATCCTCGGAACCGGAGATCTTTTGCAGAAGACGCTGCAGTTCCTTGGGATGCACATCCTCCTGACCGGTCTTTAAGGTATAACCCATGCCCGCCAGGGTAAGTCTTAACTTCTTTATCTTCTCCTGATCCGGTTTTTCATGCACCCGGTATAAGAAGGGCAGGTCCTGCCAGAAAAAGTGAGAAGATACGGTCTCGTTGGCTGCCAGCATGAAGTCTTCGATCAGCTCCATGGCGCGATTTCTGGGATAGGGTTCGATCTTTACGGGAACGCCGGCCTTATCCAGAGTAATCTTGCTCTCCTTTAAGTCAAAGTCTACGGCCCCTCTCTGGAAGCGTTTTGCCTTCAGGATCTCCGCCAGCTTTGCCATTTCCAGAAACATGGGGACAAGTTCGGCGTACTCCTGCGCAGCCTCTCCTTCGGGATCATCCAGGATCTCTGTCACTTTCGTATAGGTCATACGACGGTCCACCCGGATCACGGTCTCGGCGATCTGATAGTCCGTCATATTACCCTTTTCATCAAAGTCCATAAGACAGCTGAGGGCCAGACGATCCTCTCCATGATTCAGGGAACAAATGCCGTTACAAAGGACATGAGGCAGCATGGGGATCACACGATCCACAAGATATACGCTGTTTCCGCGTTTTAAAGCCTCACGGTCTAAAAGGGAGCGCTCCTGAACGTAATTGGCCACGTCCGCGATATGAACGCCCAGATGATAGATCCCATCTTCAAAAGTCACGGATACCGCATCATCCAGGTCCTTGGAATCTTCTCCGTCAATGGTCACCATCTGCACATCCCGAAGATCCGTACGGCCTTCCCGGTCCGCATCGGATACGGGCTTGGCAACTCTCTGAGCCTGCTCCAAAACCTTTTCATCAAACTCTTCCGGCAAGTCAAAGGATCTGACGATAGACAAAATATCCACCCCGGGATCATTGACATGACCAAGGATCTCCACGACCTTACCTTCGGGATTCATATTGCCCTTTCGTCCGTCGCAGAAATCGATGATGTCAGCAAGGACCTTATGGCCATCCACAGCACCCATATCGTTCCCCTTGGCGATAAAAATATCGCAAGGGTACTTGGGATCATCGGGGATCACAAAGCCGTAGTTTTTACAGGGCTGATAGGTACCCACAATCTGGGTATATCCCCTTGTTATGATCTCCGTTACCTCCGCTTCTTCACGCACGCCCCGCTGTTTGGGCAGAATCGCCACCTTAACGATGTCCTTGTGAAGAGCTCCGTTTACGTAGTCCGGCGGGATAAAGAGGTCTTCTTCCCTGCCCTCTACCTGAACAAAGCCAAAACCACGGGGATGAGCGATAAAGGTACCGATACAGATGGTCCCATTTCCCTTTACGTACTTTCCCTTAACGGTACGGGTCAGTTTTCCTTCGGAGACCAGTTCCTGCAGGATGGAAGCAAGTTCTGCCTTATCTTCCTCGGACTTTACCTGCATGAACACCGCCAGTTCCTTGACCTTCATGGGAACGTAGGCAGGCTCCTCCACCAGTTCGCATATTAACTTTTTTCTTTTCTCTCTTAATTCCTGATCCATACTTTCCTATTACTTCTGCCAATGCCGGAGCATAAATCTCTCCCGCGCATGAAAATCGGGCTGCCGCAGTATGCGACAGCCCGTTACATCCTTAAGGTCTATATTAGAACTTATTGATATTCAGTACGATTGCAAGCACAAAGAAAAGAATGGCAAGGATCTCAGTTACTCTTACCATGGTAGCCTCTCTGGAACGGCTCTTGTTCTTGCTCCAGAATGTCTCATAAGCACCGCTGATGGCGCCAAGACCGGCATCTTTTCCTTCCTGCATCAGTACTAACAGAACCAACGCAATACAAACTATGATAAATACGACTGTTAATACAGTTCTCAGTACGCCCATTTTGCACCTCCAAAAACATTTCGTACACAGACCTAGTTACTATATCATATCGGCTATTGTTAGGCAAGCCATTTTTTCAATCCTCTCACCACTGCATTATAGCAGATATTTTGGTATTATATAAACCGCAGTATAAAAAAACGAGGTTTAAACATATGGGAATTTTCAGCAAAGTTTTTAAAGCCGGAACTACCGTCTCCGAACCCTTTGTTTTCGGAGTCGAAGAATTCTTTCAGTTAAAGGGCATGGATGACATCGTGGTGGTCGGCACCGTGCGCGGTACGATCCGTACCGGAGATAACATCCTCATCGCCAATCCGGGGGATGATATGAAACAGATCTTCCACTCTCACGTTGCAGGCTTAGAGCAGGCCCGCAAGGTGGTATCTTCCGTGACCAATGATGCCGTAGGGATCCGTTTGAGCGTCCCTGCTGCAGCCCATCTTCGCATCGGCACCGTTCTCTTTTCCGAAAGCGCCGCAGCGGATGCGGTGAATGGCATGTACCAGGCTACCCTTGGAAACAGTTTTGTAAAACTGCGGGATCTGGAGATCTCCGACGAAGAACTGAATGCCATGAGCATGAGTGACATCCATGAGGTCTGGAGTTATTACAGTTTCTACAAAAAACAACAGGATCTGACGGAGGCCCAGGTTGAAGAAGGTACTCAAAAGATCGCTCGTCTTGCGGAAGCCTTTATCAAAAAGCTCTTTGCGGCAGACTCTGTCTATGCGGTCTTTAACAAGCGCACCGGTGAGCCTCATCTTTTCTCCCAGACCCTGAGGCGGGAAGACGGATATGTAACAACGCCTCCGGATATCCGGATCCTGCCTGCCGCTTCTCTCCCCATGTACCGATCTCTCTTTTCCGAAGAGACCTTTGAGCTGCGGGAGATCAAAAACGGGGAGGATAAAAAGGGCATCTACAACTTCCTTGGCACCTGCTTCTACGTAAACGGTGCCTGTGGCATCGGACTCGTTTCCGGCCATCAATCCATCTCGTCGGAGAAGCTGGTACCTCCTCCCACCTATGAAGGCGTACCGCAAGCCAGCATCCCCATTACCAATCCGGATCTGATGCGTTGGATCCTGTTGATGGGACAGGTGCCGGAAGCGCCTGCTACAGAGGATGAAAAGACCATCTTTTCTCTGTACTACGGATTTTTCCTGGACAATCTCCTAAACGCAAAACTCCTTGTGCCCATGCAGACGGAGGGCCCCATGGATACCACGGAACCCGATCCGGAAGGCTCCGTAACCATTAAAAAAGACACCACCATCAATCTGGCTACGCTGCCGGGTAAACACGAAAAACCCGCGGTCCGGATGTACACCGACTGGAACCGTATGAAGAGCGTATTTGACAATGAATGGAGCGGCATGGTCCAGCCTGTCAGCGGCATGATCGACGTGTTCGATATCGCCCTCAACGTCACTGACCACCCTGCGGTGGGCTGCTACATTGACAGAAACACTTATGAGGAAGCCTTAAAACGGGCCGAAAAACGGAAAGAACAATAAAACACTGTCGGCCATATTAAATCAGCCGGGCGGAGGTACTAAAACCTCTGCCCGGCTGTTGCGTTTAAGCAATATTTAGATCAAACCGATTGCAATTCTTCTTCGATAGATTTCACGAGATCATAAGGGTATTCGCAGAAATCGACGATCTCTTCTACGGTCTTGCCCTTTCTGAGCATAATTTCAACACGGGATCTGATTTCTTCTTCTCTTCCTTCCTCTCTTCCCTCATCTTTGGCATCCTGCAATACGACCCATTCTTTCATATACTGCGTCCTCCAAACTTCATTCTTCCTGGCTTTTGCCACGGCATTCTCAATGCGCTTTGTTAATTCGTTCCCGGTCTTTCCGTTTTCTACGTAATCATAAAACGTACGAAGTTCTTCAGGGATATCGTCACCCTGATACTTGCAATTGTAATAGATTTTCTGTGTTCCATCATTCAGTTCGATGGAATAATCCTCGTCGCAGCGTTCCCTGAAGGTGTACTGGCACATGTCCTTCTTAAAAGGATCAAATGTGCAGACAAACAGGATATTACTCTCGGGAAGCGCTTTGTATGAGTTCCCCTTATTCATAAAATCGATATCGATGGATCCCTGATAAAAGCGGCTTCGTTTGGGAAGTTCATGAGCTTCCACGGTCTTGTTGTTCAGGTTCTCCATCTCGGCATCGTAGACCACGCCCATATCGTCTTCATTGTACACATCGAGCCTGATGGGCTTTCCATCGGATGTATAGTGAAATTCTTTCTGCGTCTGAACTTCCGTCAGTTCTCCGATTGGCCGCTGCATCAGACATTCCAGAACATCCCTGCACAGGTCTTTGTCTTCCATGACCTTTCCAAACATAAAGTCATCACGGAAACATAATTCTTCATAGCTTTTCATTCTTCTTTGTTTATTCATCTAAAACCCTCCTACAATTAGAATCCGGCAGGAACAGAATAAACAAAGACAAATTTTCAACTCCTGCCTACGTTTGGTGGAATATAAGCAGGAATTTCAGAAATACTCAGATATGAGATCAGACGGCAGCTTCGCTGCCAAATATAAGAAAAAACTGCTTACACATGCATTATAGCAGATAGTAAGCAGTTTGTCTTTCATGCCTATTTGAAATAATAGGAATAATAGTATCCACCATAGCCATCGAATACATACAGACTCGATTTGCCCACCTTGATCCAACGGTTCAGCGGAAGATCCTGCCTGGTTTCATTCTGCATGATCTTTGCGTACAAGGCTTCCGCATCAGGGGAAACATGGCGTAAAGCCTGATGTAGGGCATCGCATTCCAGTTCTGTCAGGTATCCGGGGATACGAAGGCACCAGCTGTTGTTTTTCTGCGGAATATCGTACCATCCCGAATTATATTGAAGAAGCCAGATCGTACCATCCGTCAGGTATTCATGTACCGAATAGATTGAATCCTCATCTATCTCCAAAGCACCAAAATCCAAAGTGCTCATTGTATCCAGATTTTCAGGGTTTAATGTGTCAGTTCCACACTTCGACAAAAGTCCCCAGGGATCATAAGCATTTTTATACGCCTTCAGATAGGGATCATTCACATCGATGGAAGTCCGTTTTACTGTTGCGACGGGGATCTGAACACTCTGAGAAGGGAGATCCTGATAAACTGCTTCAATATCCACGCCTTTGCTTGCCAGCGTATTTTCTCTGAAGCGCATCACATCGCCAAAGTCCGGAAGATCCACCATAGCCAATGTACTTCCGATTCCTACGGCATGGAAATTCCCGTAATCATAGCCGGTAAACTCTCGTTGAACACAATCATAATGCATCCGCACGGCCATTTTAAACAGTTCTTCCCCATCGGGCGAAATCCATCGGAGCACATTTCTCAGAACATCCCAGCTCACCTTGTCTCTGTAGGATGAAAATCTTCCGTTTTGTTCATCCCACGGGCCCATGATACTCTTTATCAGCCACGTATCGGATTCCTCATCTGAAGTTGCTATATACCAGCCACAACCAAACTCAGGATGATTTTGGAGAAGTTCAGCGCCAAAGCAGACGACGTATTCTCCCCCCAACATATCAGTACGCACAGCAGGCTTATAACTGATATGCCTGTAGTCATATCCGACCGTCAACATTTCGGCAGTTACATCCCGTTTTTCGCCGGTTACCATACTTTCGCCCCAATAATATGAAGCTAATTTATCTTTATAATTGCAATTCCAATGATCGTCCCAGTGGTCCCAACCAATCTGCGCTGCCTGATACAGATAGTTCTGCAACACAGGATCCGTGGTATCAAAATGGGTATGAAACTCTGTCGCAAGCGGGATATCCGGGATGCCGGTAAAGGGTGAAATGCCGGATCCATAGGCAGCATAAGGAAGCCGCCCTTCCTTTTGGCCGTATGCCATATAATGCTGTAATAACGTTACCGGGTCTGTTCCG
>JAFUUM010000240.1 GCA_017477805.1 Lachnospiraceae bacterium | reverse complement strand
CTTCGCACAGCTTCATATTTTCTTCTTTATAAGGAAGCGTAAATAATACTCTCTTTCCAAACTTCTCTCCCCACACGGCAACACCGCAATTTACCGGCTTTTTGTACATCTCACCGATGACGGTATAGGTCCGCTCTACGTCGGCATACCGCAGGAAAATGGAGTCGTTCTCCGTTTTGGAACTGTCCTTATAGGCCGATACGGAATGGAGCACGGTGATAAAGCTGTCCGTCAGATAACACTTCTGGGGATAGGCTTTTGTCGTGGGACTTTCCAGTTCTCTTTCCAGCATTGCAAAATCGCCGTCGGACATGAAACGCAGATTATTGACAAATCTCCGCACATTAAAGAAGGCGCCAAGGAACATCACGGCACAGAGCACCGCAAACAGCCCAAAAAGGTATGCGTAGTTCTCCATATCCTCACCGGAAACACCGCTGCCCTGGTAACCTTCCTGATACCGCAGGACATACTTTCCGAAGTTCTCTTCAAAGAAATTCTCATCACTGCTCTCGAAGCCGGTGAGGTACCGGATCGCGGATCTGATCATATCACTCGTAGGTTCATCCAGAGCTCCGCGGATGACCACGTCTTTTCCGGAAGAAAGTTTTTTCCTTACGGAATCATAATCCTTTGTGTCCATGAGCACGAGAAACACTCCGTTCTCCTGGTCGATGGCATAGAGGGCGCCGTCATCATCGGAATGGAGGAGCACCGGTTTTTCCGTAGCAACAAACTCCGCCGCTTCACCGCTCTTCGCCTCTGCCATATCATCCGCATCATCAAACTTTCTGATCACCGCATCAGAGCCGTCAAAATTCTGGTCATACACATAAATCCCCACAGGGATCAGGATCAGTGCAAGGGTCAGGATCCCATAGATCGCAGCGGTACGTTTTACTTTTCCGAAGTTCTTTGCGATCATGGAACCTTTTGTCATACGGCCTTTTGCCTGACTGTAGGGTACAAGCCTGGATCCGTTTCCTTCCGTGCTGTCAGCGGTCACCTTACCTTCTACATTTCTGGTGCGGTGGATCGCCCACAGGAAGAAAATGCCAACCGCAAGTGCGATAAGTCCGGAGATGCCGTAGAAAATGGAATCATGGATGATGAGATCGCCTTCATGAGCATCCAGGATAACCTGGCGGATCTCCATATTGTCCTCGTTGATGCCCCATTTTTCCAGGGCCTGGTTATACAAAACCGCCGTATCTCCCGTAAGACCGGACACTTTTACATCCAGTTCCAGGGGTGTATCCGTCAATTCATCACTGCCATCTTCCGACTGAATGTACGCCCAGGTCTTATCCGAGATCTCTTCCAGTGCCTGCTTTTCTGCTTTGGTAAAGACACTGAGGGCCGCAACAGAATTGTCATCCAGCCATACTACATAGAAATACTCGTTTTCGGTATTGCCCTTCATGGAAGTAGCAAAATTGCCAATGACCGCATCCACATTGACATGATAATACCCATCCGGGATCTCTTCCAGATCCTCGTCGTACAGTACGTTATCGATGGGATCCAGCTCATGTTTTGCCGCTTTTCCGATCAGGTCGATGTTTTTTACAAAATAAATGGCCGCTGCTCCAAACGCCACAATGCAGGCAAGAGCCACCAGCCACATCGACAGATCAGCCTTTTTACTTTCACTCATATCATTGCCTCTTTTCCTAATTTAGATCACCGAAGCGTTATTATATTAAATATGAAACCCCAACGCAAACATGTTGCTTTTGCGTCTTCTTTTTGTCAGAAAACAATGCTATAATCTTTAATGTGTATGAACATTTGACGATCCGGTGAGCCATTTCGAAGCAAAGATCGTCACGCAAAGGAGGAATCAGATATGGATCAAAACCGTAACTCGAAACCGGCAAAACCCGTCAGTGTTAAGCTCCTGGCGTTTTTGCTTCCCACCCTGGTAGTCACGCTGTCAGTCATCTATGTGGCTATCTTCGTCTTCGGCAAAGACGTGATCACAAGCCTGCTCTTTACTTCGCTGGAAAGTGAAGTGACAGCCGATGCTCAGAAAGTCAACAACGGATTAAACGCATCATTCTATTATCTGAACGGTATCGCAGATACCATCGAGCGCATCGACTTTAAGAGCAATGAGGAGATCACCGAATACTCCGCATCCACCATCGGACGCTACGAAATGATCCCTACCGGTATCTATATCGGATTGAGCGATGGTGCTTACCTTGATCCCACCGGTTGGAGTCCCAGTGACGATTACGATCCAAGGACCACCAAATGGTACCAGCAGGTCATCGGGAACACCAACAGTTATTTCTATTTTTACGATGAACCTTACTTTGACTCCGATACCGGCAATCTCTGTGCTACCGTTATCCGTCATATCACCTTAAAAGACGGTAGAGAAGGCGTTCTTGCCGCAGACCTGATGCTGGCAGCTTCTCAGGAGGTCCTGAACAGCGTACAGATCTATAAGTCCGGCCGCGCCATGATGGTCACCGCTTCAGGTCAGGTCCTGTGCTATGAAAATGCAGCAGCCTGCGGTCATTTGGTCGAAGAGACTCCTGATGACCAGCTTCTGCAGGCCATCGGAACTCTGGTCAATAAAGAAGACGGTGTCGTCAATTCCGTAAAAGCAAACGGCAAGACCTATTACGTGATCTCTTCCACCGTAAACGGTACGGACTGGAAAGTTATGCTGTACGATGAGACCTCGGATGTCCTGAGTCAGGTGATCCGTATGGTCCTGTTTATCGCTGTCTTTACGATCATCGCCTTTGTTGCTGTCGTCGTTATCATCTACTTCGCACTTGGCAAGATGATCAAGAAGCCGGTTGAAAGTCTGACTAAGACCATCTCCCAGATTGCCGACGGCGACTTTACCGTAAGCACTGCTTCCTCAGGAAACGATGAGATCGCTTACATGACCAATTCCATGAACGATTTCGTGGAAGAGATGCGTGGGACCCTGACCACCATCAAGGAAGTATCCGACAGGTTGAGCTCCGACTCCAAGAATTCCAAGACCGCAGCAGAGCGTCTGGAAGATGCGGCAGCCCAGCAGTCCGAGTCCATGGATAACATCCGTGACAACATGAACAACATGGCCAAAGCTATTTCCGAAACCGCACAGAACGCTACGGAACTGGCTCAGACCGTTGCAGAGCTGGCCGACAGCGAGAATGAAGTGGAAGATACCATGAAACGTCTGGTATCCAAAGCAGATGCAGGCCAGAAAGATATGAAGGACGTTGCCGACAGCATGGATAACATCATCGCATCCATGAACGAGATCGCAGATGCCGTAGACGGCGTTAGCGATGCAGCCGGCGAGATCACGAAGATCGTTGACCTCATTGACTCCATCTCCTCTCAGACCAACCTCCTGTCCCTGAATGCTTCCATCGAGGCAGCCAGAGCAGGTGAAGCAGGACGAGGCTTCGCAGTCGTTGCAACCGAGATCGGTCAGCTTGCCAACAACAGTACCGATGCTACCAGACAGATCGCCACCATCATCAGCGAGATGTCCGAGCGTGTTAACCAGCTGTCCGAAAGATCTCAGGGCAACAAAGAGATCATCAACTCCAGTGCCACCTCCGTATCCGTGGCAGCCGATACCTTCCGCGAGATCACCAAGGAACTGGGCAACACCACAGATATCCTTGCCGACATGACGGATATGATGAACCGTGTAAACGACGTTGCCACCAACATGGCATCCGTTTCCGAAGAACAGTCCGCATCCACCCAGGAAATCTCCGACACTGTTGAATCCGTTACCGCTACAGCAAAAGAAGTGGCGGAATTCAGCGAAAACGTTGCGGAGGCTTCCAACTCCGTTGCAGAGGCTGTGGACAACATCAACGAACGTATGGCGCACTTTACCACCGAATAGGATGGTTCAAAGATCAGCTAACGAAAATGGGATCCCCTCGGGGATCCCATTTTTGATTGGTGGTTTCTTATCGCTTTTTGCAGATGTACAAAAGATGATTGGTATGTCCCAGCAGTTCTCTCTTTTCTGAAAATGCCAGATACCATTTGGACATGGCTTCGAAGTCCTCATCACTGATCTTAAAATCAGGGCGTTCCTCGATGGGCTGTAAAAGGCCGTCCACACCGGTAGTGGTCACATAGTCCACAGGCTTACCGATAAACAGATCTTCAAACTCCGTAACATCGTAGCCGGTAAAGAGCTGCTCTTTGAAATGCCTGATCTTGTAATCCTTTGTAAAGTTTTCCTCTTCTCCTGCTGCCCAGTTTCCGTAAAAGTACTCGGCGTACATAATCGCAAAAACGGATATAAAGGCAAAGAAGATAGCACCCCCGGGCTTTG
>JAFUUM010000239.1 GCA_017477805.1 Lachnospiraceae bacterium | reverse complement strand
TTTCGAATAAGATCTCCCCAAGCTGTTTCGGAGAATTGATATTAAAATCTTCTCCTGCGGTCTCATGGATCTTCTTTTCAAGGACAAGGATCCTCTCTCCAAGCTCCCGTCCGTATACCGACAGTTCTTCCGGTGCGATCATCACGCCTTCTGCTTCCATATGGGCCAGCACCAGGGATAAAGGCATCTCCACATCGGAAAAGAGTTTTTCCTGTTCCGTTTCCCGAAGTTTGGAAAGAAGGGCTTCTTTGCACCGGGCAAGGGCTGCGGTCTGATTACAGAAATACAGAGCCGGCTCCGTCAGATCGCCGGAGAGCGCTTCCGAAATACTCTTTTTCCCAAAGGCCTCAGCGTAGGTTGGAAGTGTATCACCGGCATACTCCAGGATCACATCCTCGGGAACATGATCATCCTTCAGAGGTTTCAGAAGATAGGCGGCGATATGGGTGTCAAAGATCCGGGATACCACATCTGCTCCCATATCGGGAAGATGAGGATAAAGATCCTTGCTGTCAAAGGTCACAAAGTTCCTGTCCTCTTCCCGGAACAGGTTTGCGAGTTCCTCTGTAAGGGCTGCAGCACCCTCTTCATCCACAGGGCACGCAAAGACCGCTGTGGTATCCGCAACAATGCTGAGTGCTTTCAGGCAGGTACGGGCCTCATTCAGGACCCGGATGCCGAGATCCTTTTTACCCTGAAACGGTTTGAACGCCTCGCGGATCTCCTCTTTTGATCCGGCTATGGTGATGAACAGATCCGGAACCTCCGTTTTCGGCGCTGTCTTCGCTTCCGTAACTGACTTGTCAAAACGGCTCAGCAGGTTCTTAAATCCCAGCCTTCTGAACATCTGATAGGCATCCGGCGTGTAGGGATCGCGGTAACGCATATCCTCAAAGGTCAGATCCAGATCACAGGTGGTACAGATGGTGGCCAGTTTCAGACTCAGATAAGCAAGATCCTTATTCTCCGCCAGAGAATCATGGATGCTCTTTTTGGTGATCTCCTCAAGATGTGCATAGATATTGTCCAGAGAGCCATAGGTCACCATAAGTTCCGTGGCGGTCTTTTGACCAACCTTGGGAACTCCGGGGATATTATCCGCCGTATCGCCCATCAGGGCCTTTAATTCGATAAAAGCCTTGGGGGTCAACTGCCATTCTCTTAAAACATCTTCCGCATGATAATCAAAGACTTCCGTTTTTCCCTTGCTGGTCTTGGGGATCCGGATCTTGATCTTTTCCGTTGCGATCTGTAAAAGATCCCGATCACCGGACAGAAGGGTCACTTCTTTCCCCTCCGCTTCGCCTTTGTACGCCAGGGTACCAAGGATATCATCTGCCTCCAAGCCCGCTTTTTCCGCCATGCAGATCCCCATGGTCCCAAGAACCTCCTTGATCAAAGGTACCTGGGAACGAAGTTCTTCCGGCATTGGTTTTCTTGTGCCCTTATATGCCGCATACATTTCATGCCGGAACGTGGGAGCATGCACATCAAAAGCCACCGTCAGATAGTCCGGTTTTTCTTCTTCAATGATGCGAAACAGGATATTCAAAAAGCCGTACACGGCACCGGTATGGATCCCCTCCGAATTCGTCAGGTCCGGCAGGCCGTAAAAGGCCCTGTTGAGGATGCTGTGTCCGTCTACCAATAACAGTTTTTCCATGATCTCCTCCGGGAAATTAAATGAGTGATAAGACCAAAATGACGATGAGTGCCACCATGGCAAGTAGTTCCGCAATGATCGCCGCATTTCGGAACCGGATGTGCTTACGGATGGAATCCTTTGCTTCGCTCAAGGTACGCTCCAGATCTGCCTGCAGATCGATGGGACCGTTATCATCCAGTTCTTCAAGGCCCTGCTTTACCAGATACTGGATGGACAGTTCTTCCTTGCATTCCGGACAGTTTTCGATATGATGCATGAACTCCCTGAGTTCCGTTTTTGTCAGGGTATGATCCATAAAATGCGGGATGCTGTGGATTGCATCCCGACAGGTGATCTCTTTGATCTTCATATATTTTCTCCAAAAAAGAGCTGTCGCGGTCAGCAACAGCCCTTGTTTTTAGCCTATTTTCCGAAGTGTGCCGAAAGCCTTATCCTGAATGATGATCTCACCATGCTCTTCAATGTACTTCAGCATACTGTCCACTTCAAAATGAACTTTGCCGTAATCGAAGGCACAGAGGGTCAGCAGATTGAATTTTGCGTCCGAGATCCGGTAACGCAGCACCAGTAAATAATATCTGCCGCTTACTTTGAACAGATGGCTCTTTACCGGCTGGCGGATACCCGAATCCTGACAAAATCTGATGACACTGTCCATGGAGTCAAAGGAGTACAACCTGTAGGGATCCTGCTGAAGCGCAGTTGCAGCCTGCCCCCGCTTCTCCCCGGTATTCTCCGGAAGGGCACCCCTGGCATTCAGTTCCGCCATATTTTCCAAAAGGGATTGGAGTTTGGCGGCTTTTTCCGTCTCATGGATATTTGCGAGTTCCTCTAAGACTCCCTCCAACACTGCTCTGTTGATGTTGGGGAAGATCATCTTCAGGCGGCTGATCATCTGCTCCCGGATGGAAGCTTCATCGCTGCCCGCAAAGGTGATACTGATTCTCTTATCCTCCATGATCTCGACCCGCATGGAGATCAGTCCGTGGGTTGTCTGATAACCCAGTTCTTCTCTGGCTTCCTCCACGATGTAACGGAGAAATTCATCGGACTTTTTCGTATGAGTCAGAAACTCATCGATATTGATCCCGAAATTCTCCATATCGCGCTCGGTAACGATGCAGCGTATCGTATTTTCATCTATTTTCTGATATTCCATAATACACCGCCTCCTCGTCGTTCCGTGCGTACCTACCTTTCCCGTCGTTCCCGTCGTCCCGGCGAAGCCGGCGACTTCGAACGCCTCGCGTTCGAACTGAAAAGCACGCAGGGCGTGCTTACCTCATCGCGCCCATAGTCAATTATAGTATATCGATTTTCAAGGGTTCTGACAAGCATTCGCCCCATGCTGCAGTGATCACATAGCGGTCGTCGGGACCTGTCTGAAACAGGTGCTGCGTCAGGCTTACGGAACGCATGCCGCCTCCATCGATCAGGGCCCGAAAGATGATCAGATCATCCGGACCGTTCCCGCAGGATAAACCCTTAAGACTGATCCTCTCGGGAGACAGTAAGAGTCCGATTCCGGAGAATTTCATACATGCCTCTTTTGCCGTCCAGATACGGAAAAATCGTTCCGCATCTTTCCCGTCCTCCGTGTCTTCTCGTATAAAATCCCGCTCTTCTCCGGTAAAAAAACGGTCCGCGATCTTTTCCGGTGCTTTCCGGATCTGTTCCGTATCCACACCCACTTCAGTGTTCTCGCTGTACGCAAGGACCGCAAGACCTTTGGTATGGCTGATGTTGAAATAAACGGTTTTCCCGGAAGTCCTTGCAAAAGGCTTACCGTGTTCTCCGATCCCAATCTCAAGACTCCTGCCGAGGATTTCCTCCAGACGAGCAGCAAGAACACCGGCAGCCGCCTCCTGGATCCTCTTCTGCTCCGATCTTGCCGCGCGTGCCTTTTCTTCCCAATGTGCATGAACCCTGTACTCTTTTTCGGTTTCGAATTCCGAAAGCCGTGAAAAAGGCAGGATCAGGATACCGGGCCCCATCATATAAGATCCTTTCTGAGTCCTTTGGGATAATGGTTTTTCGCCGTGCCACCCGAGACTTTTACGAAACCAAGGGGAAGATCGTGATATACCGCGATCCCCCAACCCTTTTGATCTCCGTCACAAGATAATGTCTCACCTCTCAAATACCCTTCTGCGGCTTTGGGATTTGACACCATTTCAGCGGTTTCAATCGTGATCCTCACATCGTCTTTCCGAAGAGACATGGAAAGAGCATGATCGGGTTCGAAGCGGTCTTTTTTCACTTCTCCGAGACAAAGTCCTGCCATGACCACCTTGATCCCTTTAAGATCCGGGCAGTCTTCCGGAAGCAGATAAAGCATATTTCCAAAAAGATCGTATCTGCCAGCCGGAATGTTTTCAAATCCCCTTTGTTTCTCATTTTCAAAGAAGGTTTTCCCAAATTCCAGGAAACTCTTGACTGCTGAGATCACATTCTTTTGCGCAATGCCCGGAACGGGATCATGATGATAGGGCATTGCGTTTTCTCCCTTGATCATCCGCACCGCAAAATGACCTTCTCCTTTGCAGTGATGAGGCCACATCCTGACAGTGCCTTTCGAAAATCCCTCCACGACTCCGCCGGCTTTCCAATCTGACGGAATTTCTTTCAAATCAATCGTGAACTCTTTGTGTTTTTGCAAGAATTCTTCTATAACGTCTTCATCTTCTTCCCTGGAAAAGGTACAGGTAGAATACACAAGAACGCCGCCTTCTGTCAGCATTTTTGCTGCTTCCTCAAGGATCTCCTTCTGCCTCACGGCACAAAGGCCGACGGCTTCCGGGCTCCACTCTCTGACAGCCTCCTCTTCCTTTCGGAACATGCCCTCTCCCGAACAGGGAGCGTCCACCAGGATCCGGTCAAAAAAGCCTTCAAAACGTTCCGATAACCGTTCCGGCTTTTCATTAACGACCAGTGCACATGTACTTCCCATCCGTTCCAGATTTTGTGAAAGGGCTTTGACCCTCACGGGATGGATCTCATTGGAAACAAGGAGACCTTTATTCTGCATCCTCCCGATGATCTGGGTGCTTTTTCCTCCCGGTGCGGCGCAAAGATCAAGGACCCTCTCTCCGGGCTGCGGATCCAAGAGTTCCGTCACGATCATGGCACTGGGTTCCTGGATATAATAGGCACCGGCTTCATGAAAGAC
>JAFUUM010000238.1 GCA_017477805.1 Lachnospiraceae bacterium | reverse complement strand
GTAGACAACCTCCTCCGTAACCCTGGGATTCTCCGCATCGCTGTGGTCGATCTTCCTGTAGGGAGATTCCACGAAACCGTACTCATTTATACGGGCAAAGCATGCCAGAGAGTTGATGAGTCCGATGTTCGGTCCTTCGGGAGTCTCCACGGGGCACATACGTCCGTAGTGGGAATAATGGATATCCCTGACCTCCATGCCGGCACGGTCTCTTGAAAGTCCGCCGGGTCCCAGAGCCGAGAGCCTTCTCTTATGGGTAAGCTCCGACAGAGGGTTGTTCTGATCCATGAACTGTGAAAGCTGTGATGATCCGAAGAATTCCTTTACCGCAGCCGTCACGGGTTTGATATTAATAAGCGCCTGAGGAGTAATAGTTGTGATATCCTGCGTGGTCATCCTCTCACGTACCACCCTCTCAAGCCTCGAAAGACCTATCCTGTACTGATTCTGAAGCAGCTCTCCCACCGCACGGATACGGCGGTTTCCAAGGTGATCGATATCGTCCTTGTTGCCGAGGCCGTACTCCAGATGCATGTTGTAATTAATGGAAGCAAAAATGTCTTCCTTGGTGATATGCTTCGGGATAAGCTCGTGAACGCTCTTCTTTATAGCCTTTTTAAGCTCCCTTGTGTTGCTGCACTCATCCATGAGTCTGGAAAGAGCAGGGTAATAAACCAGCTCGGTGATCCCGTAATCTTCGGCAGTCTCACCCTTACCGAAATCAACAAAATGATTTATGTCAACCATCATGGAGGAAAGCACCTTAACGTTTCTCTCCTCGCACTGGATAATGACATAGGGAACAGCCCTGTTCTGGATCTCGTCAGCCAGCTCCCTGGTGACTTCGGTTCCTGCCACGGCCTTATACTTCCTTAAGGAAACGATCTCCCCGGTTGAAGGATCGATAACATCCTCAGCCAGTATCTTTCCCGCGATACGGTTACGTAAAAGAAGCTTCTTATTAAACTTGTAACGGCCCACCTTTGCCAGATCGTAACGCCTGGAATCGAAGAACATGCCTTCGATCAAAGACCTTGCGCTTTCTTCTGCCGGAGGTTCTCCGGGACGGATCTTTTTGTACAGCTCCAGAAGACCGTCCACCGAATTCTTGGCAGGATCCTTGGTAAAGGAGCCCTGAAGCTTGGGCTCATCGCCGAAATAATCTATGATCTCCTCATCGGTGCCTATTCCCAGTGCACGGATAAGTACGGTGACCGGAACCTTTCTGGTCCTGTCCACCCTTACGTAAAATACATCATTGGCATCCGTCTCATACTCCAGCCACGCACCCCTGTTGGGGATTACTGTGCAGGAGAAGAGCTTCTTACCTATCTTGTCGTGCTCTATTCCATAATATATACCGGGAGAACGGACCAGCTGGCTGACTATGACACGTTCAGCGCCGTTGATCACAAAGGTACCGGTATCTGTCATGATGGGGAGATCTCCCATAAAGATCTCATGTTCCTTGATATCGTTCTCAGGATTGGTACTGTTTCTAAGCCTTACCTTCACCTTTAAGGGCGCAGCATACGTTGCGTCTCTCGCCTTGCAATCCTCAATGGAATACTTCTTCTCATCTTTGCAGAACTCATAGTCCACAAAATCCATGCTGAGATTTCCGCTGAAATCCTGGATCGGAGAAATGTCTGCAAAGGCTTCCTTCAGGCCCACGTTTGTGAACCAGTCATAGGAGGATTTCTGAACATCTATGAGATTCGGCATCTCTATGACGTCCTGGTTCCTCTGGAAGCTCATCCGCATGGCTTTCCCACTGTAGACTGGATGTATCCGGTTCTTTTCCATGTTGTCCTTCACCCTCTTTTTTATGCAGTTTATAGTAACGTGTGATTAAAAATGGGCGCAAAAAAAGCCCATGAAACCACGATAGTGCATTTTGCATAGTAACACGGGCTTTTACAAATGTCAATTACAAATTTCAGAACGGACACAGGATCATCATTCCGAATCCGTTTTCAAAAGGTCCTTCTTACTTAAGGGTAACCTTAGCGCCTTCAGCCTCAACCTTCTTCTGGATATCCTCAGCCTCTGCCTTGTCAACGCCTTCCTTGATCATCTTGGGAGCGCTGTCAACCAGATCCTTGGCTTCCTTCAGTCCGAGACCGGTGATCTCACGAACAACCTTGATAACCTTAACCTTGTTGGGACCTACTTCTGTAAGCTCTACATTGAACTCGGTCTTCTCTTCAGCTGCTGCTGCGGCACCTGCACCTGCTGCTGCCACTACAACACCTGCTGCTGCAGATACGCCGAATTCCTCTTCACATGCTTTTACCAGCTCATTGAGCTCAAGTACGGAAAGGCCTTTTATAGCCTCGATAATTTCTTCTTTTGTCATTATTGTTTCCTCCGATATTAAATTTGTAACATTTAAGCATTGCGGCTCTTATTCTGCCGGTGCTGCTTCTGCTGCGGGTGCTTCTGCAGGAGCTTCGGCAGGAGCTGCCTCTGCGGGTGCTTCTGCAGGCGCTGCCTCTGCGGGTGCTACATCGCCGCCCTCAGCCTTTTTCTCTGCGATCTGTTTGATGACACGTGCAAAGTTTGTAATAGGTGACTGCATGGATCCAAGCAGCCTGGAGAGCAGTTCCTCTCTTGAAGGAACCTTTGCAAGTTCCGTAAGTGCTGCTGCATCATAGTAGTTTCCTTCTACCACACCGCCCTTCATTTCCAGCACCTTTGCCTTCTCGGCAAACTTCGCCAGTATCCTGGCGGGAGCTGTCACGTCATCGGTTGCGAGCGCAAGAGCAGACGGCCCGTCGAGATGGGGATCGAGCTGTGCAAAGTCGGTACCTTCAAAGGCACGTTTCATCATGGTATTCTTGTAAACCTTGTATACCACGCCGGCTTAGCGGAGCTGCTTTCTGAGAACAGTATCCTGCTCAACAGTAAGTCCCCGGTAATCTACCAGGATGGCCGCCTTGGCATCCTTGATCTTGCCTGCTATCTCATCCACAACAGGCTGCTTCAATTCTACCTTTGCCATTAAGCTTTTACCTCCTTCAATTATTTCGGGCACGGCCTTTCGATCCCGGCTTAGCCGGAGGCCTGTGCCATGTCACCGTTCTTGGGATCGATGACAGGAGCCGAATCTTCGTGAAGGGCAGGGCACACT
>JAFUUM010000237.1 GCA_017477805.1 Lachnospiraceae bacterium | reverse complement strand
CGAGATCACCGAAGCAAACTTAGGTGAGCAGCTGGATGCCCTGGTAGACAGCATCACCGGTACATTAACCAACTAGCCTAAACATCAGTTTCTATTTTATCGGGAGGCGATAGACCTGGTCTGTCGCCTCCACCTCCATAATCAGCCATATCGGAGAACATCATGGATAAGACTTTTCAGAAAAGAAACTTTATAACGATCTTTACGAAGGGAGACTGGATCTCGAAACTTTCCTACGTGATCCCGGGTGCCGGAAATATCTTCCGGGGACAGGTGATCAAGGGCCTTCTCTTTTTACTCTTGGGGATCTGTTACCTGATCTTCATGGTCCAAAAGGGAGCCGGCTTCCTGCGGGATCTTGTCACGCTGGGTGACACCCTGCAGGGAATGAATTTCAACGAAGCCCTTGGGATCTACGAGATGTCCGAGGGTGACAACTCCATGCTGATCCTTTTGTTCGGTGTGGTGGCAGTGGTGATCACCGTTTCTTACCTTGCCATCTGGCTCTTTTCCATCTATTCCGGGGAAGCCGCCAGAGCAAATGCGGCAGCGGGCAAAAAAGTCCGTAACTTCGTAGAAGATGTGAAGAGCCTTGCCAATGAGAATATCCGGTTTCTGCTCCTTGCGGTTCCGGTCACGGGGCTCCTTGTCTTTACGGTGATGCCGCTGATCTACATGATCCTCATGGCATTTACCAACTACGACCAGGATCATCAGCCCCCGGGCAACCTCTTTGACTGGGTGGGAGTGACCAACTTCTTTACCCTGCTCTCCGCAGGAGACAGACTTTCCGCCACCTTCTGGCCGGTGCTTGGCTGGACCCTGATCTGGGGCGTTGCGGCAACCTTCAGCTGCTATTTCGGCGGCATGATCCTTGCCATGATCATCAATTCCAAGGGGATCCGGTTTAAGAAGTTCTGGCGTACCATCTTTGTTTTTACCATGGCGATCCCTTCCTTTATCTCCCTGAGAGTGGTTGCCACCATGCTGGGCGAGCGGGGCATCATCAATGTGCTCCTGCAGCAGTGGGGCTTTACGGAAAGTGCCCTGCCCTTTTTGTCCAATGTGACCTGGGCCAGAGTTTCCGTCATCCTCGTAAACTTCTGGATCGGCGTACCGGTGACGATGCTGATGGTCAGCGGTATTTTGATGAATATCCCCGGGGAACTGTATGAGAGTGCAAAGTTAGACGGTGCGGGACCTGTTACCACATTCCGGAAGATCACCTTCCCCTATATGTGGTTTGTGACGACCCCTTACCTCATCGCCAATCTCATCAGTAACTTCAATAACTTCAATCCCATCTTCTTCCTGACGGGAGGAGAACCCCACACGCTGACGTATTACAAGGGTGCGGGAAAAACAGACCTTCTGGTCACCTGGCTTTATAAGTTGACCAAAGACAGTAACGATTACAACCTGGCAGCCACCATCGGTATCATCATCTTCCTGATATCCGCGGTATTTACCCTGATCTCCTTCTCCAGATCCGGGTCCATGAAAAATGAGGAGGGCTTTCAGTAATGAAGAAACATACACTCATCGGACTTCGGACCGAGTACCTCGGAAGAGCGCTCGCGGCAGCGGTCATTTCTCTGATCTGCCTGTTCCTGCCTTATGTGCAGCTCTCTGACGGGAAAAACAGCCTTTTTCAGGTCTTTTTGAAACTGCTTGGAGACAGCGGACGGACAGGACTTTCCGTCATCGTTTTTGGCACAGTGATCCTGACGATAACGTCTGCGGCAACAGGCATCTTCAGCGTGATCAAAATGGGCAAGACCCAGACAAAGATCTGGCAGTGCCTGCAGATCTTTTCTGCGATCTTCTGGGTGATCCTTCTGTTTGCAGGAAAAATGATCCTCGAGGGAAACGGCATCGCGGCCCATGTCCTGGTAAAGGAATTGGGGATTGGCTTCTGGATCGGACTTATTGCATCTATTGTTTCTCTGGTGCTGATCATGAAGGCGGCTTATACCAACACGGGTTACATCGTCCTGACAGTCCTTGGGATCATCTGGATGTTCCCGGTACTGTGGATCCTGCTTACCAGTCTCCGGGCAGAGCAGGGGTATTACGTCGGGTATTTCTTCCCCAAGAACCTGACGCTCCAGAATTTTGTAAAACTCTTTGGAAATGAGAGCGTCCTGCCCTTTGGCAGATGGTGGATCAACACCCTCATCGTGGCTTCCTGCGGATGCGTCATCAATACGTTGATCATCCTGGCAACGGCCTATACCCTGAGCCGTACCCGTTTCAGCGGAAGAAAAGCCTTTATGAACGTGCTGATGATCATCGGTATGTTTCCCGGGTTCATGTCCCTTATCGCCGTGTACAACATCCTAAAGGGCCTTGGGATCAACCAGTCTCTGCTGGCCCTCGTGGTGGTTGGTGCAGCGGGTGCGGCCATGGGTTATCACGTGACCAAGGGATTTTTCGACACCATTCCCAGGGCGGTGGACGAGGCGGCCATCATTGACGGCGCCAGCAGGCTGCAGATCTTTCTGCATGTGACACTGCCCTTATCAAAATCCATCATTGTATACACGGTACTGGGCAATTTCCTGGGAGCCTGGTCGGATTATATTTTCCCCAGCATGCTCTTTGGAGATAAGCAGAGCTCCTACACCGTGGCAGTGGGTCTCTACTGGCTGACGGACTTTAGGCGGATCGACCGGTATTACACCCAGTTTGCGGCGGGAGCGGTTGTAGTCGCTCTTCCCATTGTGATCCTGTTTATCTTCCTGCAGCGGTTTTACGTGGAAGGTCTCTCCGGCTCCGTGAAGGGATAAGAAAGAGATAAAATAAAAGATGAAAGAATTTGCACAAACCATTCACAGCGACGGAACGCTGAACTTTGTCAGCAACAGGACACCCTCTCTTGGGGATACGGTGGAGATCCGGCTTCAGGTCAAAAAGGATCCGGACATCGCCCACGTGTTTTTGATGTATCTTCAAAACGGTGCTGAAACCTATCGGGAGATGGAACTCATACCGGAAGAGAGAGGAACGCTGGGGATCTATGCCTGCAAGGTCAAGATCAAAGAGCCCCGGTTTTCCTATCATTTTGTCATTGCATGTAAGGATGAGATGGTGTTCTATACCCAGGCCGGGGTGACATCCTACGTGCCGGATAATACGGACAATTTCGTCCTTCTTGCAGACTTTCGCCAGCCGGAATGGGTGGATGGTGCCGTGTTCTATCAGATCTTTCCCTCGGCCTTTGGGGGACTGAAGGGGATCCTGGGAAAGATCCCGTACCTGAAGGATCTGGGCGTGACAGCACTGTACTTAAATCCCATCTTCCGGGCACCCTCTGCCCATAAGTATGACTGCACGGACTATTTCCATGTTGATGAAACCTTTGGTGGAGATGAGGCGCTGGAAGAATTGTCCGATGCGCTTCACAAAAACGGGATGAAACTGATCCTGGATATTTCCATCAACCATACGGGGATCGAACATCCCTGGACCAAGGAGAGACCTGACTTTTATCACCATGCTCCGGATGGAACTTTTGTGGGATGGGCCGGCTACGACAGCCTTCCGGTGCTGGATTACCGGAATGAGGAAGTTCGGGAACTGATCTATAAAAGGGAAGATTCCGTTTTGCGGAAATGGCTGAAATCGCCTTATAACATCGACGGCTGGCGGTTTGACGTGGCGGATGTGTTCGGACGAAACGATGAAGTGCAGCTGGCTGATGAACTCTGGCCTGAGATCTGCAAGGCGATCCGGGACGAAAACCCCGAGGCCTTTATCATCGGAGAACACTGGGGGGATTGCAGCAGGTACCTTCAGGGAGACCTGTGGAACACACCCATGAACTATTACGGCTTTGGAAGGGTATTACGGCAGTACATGGGCCTGCCGGAACTGTTTTTGGCACGGACACCGGAGCTGGCTGAGGTCCGGTATCAAATGACGGCGGAAGATGTGGACGGAAGAACGGTGGAGCATTACCGGAAACTACCCCAGGTCATCGCGGATTCCCAGATGAACCTTGTGGACAGTCATGATGTACCGAGGATCCATAATTACGGGAACACCGGAGATGAGGAGATCCGTATTGCCCTAACGGGAATGTTGTTCTGGACCGGGATCCCCTGTATCTATTATGGAGATGAAGCCCGGATCGACGGATATGTGGAACATGACAGCGGTTTCCGGTATCCCATGCCCTCCGAACCTTATCCGGAAGAGGGCCGGAAAACAAAGGAATGGTATCGCCATGCGATCGGACTTCGGAGATCAAAACGTTCTTTTGCCGAGGGCAGCAGGAAAGTCTTGTATAAAAAAGACGGCCGGTTGGTGATCTCCCGATTTTTTGGAAAAGAAGCCTATGTGGGAATTTTCCATAATGAAGAGAAGGAATGCACAATTTCCCTTCCGCTTTTTCTCATCGGTAAGAAGACGGTGATCCCCAAAGATCTTTTGACAGGGGAAGAACTGCCTTTAAAAGTGGAAAAAGATGCCTGTTTTGTGAAAATCCCGGGAAAAGGAGCCTGGATCCTTGCCTGCGGAGGGGAATGAGAATTGTACATATTGTACATGCCAATGTGGTTTTTTTTGGGCAAAATGAGGAGTGGCCGACCATTTGAGGCGGAAAAAGGGCATGTTCACCAAGGGAAGGCACTTTTTTCTGTGAATTTCACGCATAGTCAGGGATATTGAGATTAGATACAATGAGTGAGGTTGTTAAGTGGCCAAACGTGACTCAAATAGGAGGATGTTAAGCAATGGCAAGTTTATCTTTAAAGAACATTTGCAAGGTATATCCCAACGGCTTTGAAGCTGTTAAGGATTTCAACCTGGAAGTAGAAGATAAGGAATTCATTATCTTCGTAGGACCTTCCGGATGTGGTAAGTCCACCACTCTTCGTATGGTAGCAGGTCTGGAAGACATTTCTTCCGGTGAACTGTACATCGACGGAAAGCTGATGAACGATGTAGAGCCTAAGGACAGAGATATCGCAATGGTATTCCAGAACTACGCTCTGTATCCTCACATGACCGTTTACGATAACATGGCATTCGGTCTGAAGCTTCGTAAAGTACCTAAGGACGAGATCGACAAGAAGGTTCGTGAAGCAGCTAAGATCCTGGATCTGGAGAACCTGCTCGATCGTAAGCCCAAGGCTCTGTCCGGTGGTCAGAGACAGCGTGTAGCTATGGGACGTGCTATCGTACGTAAACCCAAGGTATTCCTGATGGATGAGCCTCTGTCCAACCTGGATGCTAAGTTGCGTGTACAGATGCGTATCGAGATCGCTAAACTGCACATGTCCCTTGGTACCACCATCATCTACGTAACACATGACCAGACCGAGGCTATGACTCTGGGTACCAGAATCGTAGTTCTGAAGGATGGCGTTATCCAGCAGGTAGATACTCCTCAGAACCTGTACGAGAAACCCCAGAACCTGTTCGTAGCAGGCTTCATGGGATCTCCTCAGATGAACTTCCTGGATGCTACCGTTAAGGTAGTTGGCGATGTTGCTAACCTGGAAGTAGATGGCAAGAGCATTCCTCTGCCTCCCGCAAAGTCCAAGAAGCTGATCGAAGGCGGTTACGACGGAAAGACCGTTACCTTCGGTATCCGTCCCGAGGACGTATATGACTCCGAGCTGATGGTAAGCAACGCACCTGTAACCTTCGATTCCAAGGTTAAGGTATACGAGCTGCTGGGTGCAGAAGTATTCCTGTACTTCGATCT
>JAFUUM010000236.1 GCA_017477805.1 Lachnospiraceae bacterium | reverse complement strand
GATCTGGGTGAGAACATGAAAAACAGAGGAGGCGGAGACTTAAAGAAGGTCAAAGGCCTTGTCTCCGTGATCCTCATCGCCATCCTCGTGATGGTGTTGGGATCGGGCCTCTTTTATAACATCTCCGAGCAGGAGCAGGGCGTTGTCACCATGTTTGGTCAGGTGATCAGCGTGCAGAGCGCAGGCCTTTATTTCAAGGTTCCTCTGCTGCAGCAGGTGACCAAGGTGGATACGACGACCCACGGTCTCCCCATCGGATACAGCGGAAACGCAGCGGATGTGAACACCTCATCCTCCTATGATGTGGTGGAAGCGGAAGCGCTGATGATCACTTCGGATTTCAATTTCGTGGACGTTGACTTCTACCTGGAATACAGAGTCAGCGATCCCGTGAAGTACCTGTATGCTTCTTCCAATCCGGAAGATGTTTTAAAGAACATGGCTCATGCCTGCATCCGTTCCACCGTTGCAAATTATACGGTTGACGACGTGATCACCACCGGTAAGAGCCAGATTCAGAGCGAAGTCAAGGAAAAACTGGTAGAGTCCCTCCAGAAGACCGACATCGGCCTTACTGTTGTGAACATCACCATCCAGGATGCAGAGCCTCCCACGAGTGCGGTACTGCAGGCGTTCAAAGCCGTTGAGACCGCAAAACAGGGCGCTGACACCAGCGTGAACAACGCCAACAAGTACAAGAACGAAAAGGTACCTGAGGCAGAAGCAAAAGCCGACGGTATCACTCAGGAAGCGGAAGCTGCCAAGGAAGCCCGTATCGCTGAAGCACAGGGTCAGGTGGAGCGCTTTAACCAGATGTTTGAGGAGTACAGCAAATACCCTCTGATCACCAAACAGAGACTGTTCTACGAAGCCTTGGAAGATGTACTGCCCACATCCAAACTCATCATTGATGACGGCGGAACCCAGACCATGCTCCCCTTAGGTGATTTCACCGGTGGAAGCGACAGCTACATGAGCAACATCTACAACAGCGTAAACGACAGCACGGAATCAACAAACGGAGAGGAAAACTAACATGAAAAAAGCTTTAAAAGCATTGATCATATGCATCGCCATCGGGGCTTTGGTCGTGTTGATGGGATGCTTCTATACGGTAAGAGAAGACCAGTACGCAGTGGTCATGCAGTTCGGTAAGATCATTCGCGTGGAAGACACTGCGGGTTTAAAATTCAAAACACCCTTTGTACAGTCCTGTACCTACGTTCCCAAGTCTGTACAGATCTATGATATCCCCAGTTCCGATGTCATCACCAAGGACAAAAAGTCCATGATCGCAGACGATTACATTCTCTGGAGAGTCACGGATCCGACGAAGTTCGTCCAGACCCTGAACGGCAGCATCTCCGGTGCCCAGGATCGTACCAGCGTTGCAGCTTATAACGCAACGAAGAACGTGATCTCCTCCATGACCCAGGAAGAAGTCCTTGCATCCCGAGGTGAGATCCTGACGGAAAAGATCACCCAGGAAGCAAACTCCGACATCGGTTCCTACGGACTGGTCATCGTGGAGACCCAGATCAAAGCACTGGATCTTCCCGAGGACAACAAGGCAGCAGTTTACGAGCGTATGATCTCCGAGAGAAACAACATCGCAGCCGCTTACGAAGCACAGGGTAAAGCGGATGCTCAGAAGATCATGAACGAGACCGACAAGACCGTAGCCATCATGGAAGCGGAAGCAAGGAAGCAGGCAGCCATCCTGGAAGCCGAAGGCGAGTCCGAATACATGAGAGTCTTAACGGAAGCTTATGATACTCAGGAGAAGGCAGATTTCTATAACTTCATCAGAAGTCTGGATGCTCTGAAAGCCTCATTAAAAGGCGGAAACAAGACTATCATTCTCGACAAAGACTCTGAAATCGTGAAGATCCTGTACGGCATGGGCTTCTAAACAGCACAGTTATCAACAATACCCTCTTTCCTTTTTGGTCAAAATAAGTCATAATGATTGATGGACCAAAAACGCAAAGAGGGTATTTTTATGTATCTTTCAAAATACTTTTTTGATATCGCAGCGGTCTGTGTCTGCATGACCTGTCTGCTGTTTCTGCTGATCCAGAGACGCATCCCCAGGACAAGAAACAAGATCTATGTGAACATATTGCTCAATCTTGCAGCCTCCGGCGTGTTCACAACGCTGGGCGGCTATTTCGAGAACAGTTTCCGCGAGACGGGATACGGCAGTTATCCCGCCATGTATCTGTGTTTATTCCTGTATTTTATCCTGCATGCATCCCTTGCATTTTTGTTCTGCTGTTACGTGTTCATGGTCAACGGCCTGGCGGAAAGAAGAAGCATGATCTTCTACGTCACGCTGACGATCCCCATGATCCTTACGGAGCTTCTGGTGCTGAGCAGCCCCTTTACCTCCGCTATCTTTTACATCGATCCGAATAATTTCTTCCGCAGAGGTCCCCTGGAATGGGTGATGTACCTCATGTCTGTGTGTTACATGATCGCAGCGGTGTATTCCCTGCTCCGGTATCAAAAGGCAGTAACCACGGGAGTCCGTCACACCATCCTTTTATTCTTTGTTGTGACCCTCATTGCCGTGCTGGTGCAGTTCCTGATCCCGGGACTGAAGGTGGAGCTTTTCGCGGAGGCCCTGTCCATGCTGGCAGTCCTCCTGATCATTGAAAACGAGGATCAGCGGGTGGATCCCATCACGGGAGTCTATAACCGTGAGGCCTTTACCGTGGAGAATAACAGGCTCCTGGGAACCGGCCACGCCTACACCGTATTCGGCATCAACTTAAACAACTCCGACTCTTATCTGAGCGTTCTATCGCCGGCGGATTACGAGTCTCTCCTTCGGGAGATCTCCTCGTTTTTGTCCGCACAAAAAGAAGCGGACCTGGTATTTTATCCCTTAAAGAACATCTTCGCCGTGATCTGCATGGAATTAGAGGGCCACGCCGAGGAATCCCAAGCGGCTGTGAACCGCCTGGAGGCAATCTTAAAAGAGCGGTTCGCACAGGACTGGAGTGCCGGAAAACTTCGTGTGCATCTCCATCCCGCCATCATCGAAGGCAAGATCCCCGAGGAATTTTCCAGTGCCCAGGGCATCCTGAAGATGATCCGCGCCGGAGAAGAAAATAACGGTTTTGGCTCCTTTGTGATCCTAAAGGGCAAAGACCTTGCTTACCTCTCAAGAAGAGAACAGGTGGAAGAAGCCATCAAAAAGGCTGTTGCCACCGAGAACTTTGAAGTCGTGTACCAGCCCATCTGGGATGCGGCGGAAGACAAGATCGTTACCGCGGAAGCGCTGGTGCGTTTGCGGGATCCCGCCCTTGGCTACATCTCCCCCGAGGAATTTATCCCCGTTGCGGAAAAGAGCGGCCTCATCGTGGAACTGGGAAGGATCGTTTTCGAAAAGGTATGCCGCTTCCAGCAGACCAATCACCTTGACGAGCTGGGACTTAAGTACGTGGAAGTCAACCTCTCCACGTTCCAGCTGGCATCCGAAAGACTGGAAGAGCAGTTTTTGGAGATCCTTGATAAGTACGATGTTCCCGTCGAATTTATCAACCTGGAGATCACAGAGTCTGCATCCGCCAGCGACAACGCCATGCTCCTTCGGACCATCCGGAAAATGCAAAAAGCGGGCTTTCGCTTCTCGCTGGATGATTTCGGAACAGGGTATTCAAACCTCAGTAACCTCTTGAAAATCGATTACAACAATATTAAAATCGACAAGAGCATCCTTTGGAGCGCCGAAAACGGCGATGATGCGAAAACGATTCTGGAAGATAACATCCATACCATCCGGAAACTGGGCCTCAACGTGGTCCAGGAGGGCGTGGAAACAAGAGCACAGCTGGACGAGATCGTCAGTCTCGGAGGAAACCTGATCCAGGGTTTCTTCTTCTCCAAGCCGCTTCCGGAAGAGGAATTTATCACTTACGTGAAAGAGTTTAAGGGAAAGGATAAAGTTTAGTTATGAAACAGGTAAGAAAGCTGCTTGGCGTAGTTCTTGCGGCAGCGGTTTTGATCGCGGCAGTTGCAGTGCCCGCTAAAGAAGCTTATGCGGCACCGACCGCGGCAGTTCATCCGGTCCTTCACATGCCGGACGGAGGGGATTTCGATCCCGCCTTTTATGCACAGCAAAATCCCGATATCGTTCCCATCATCGGAAACACAACGGTAGAGCTTTACAAGCACTTTTTACAGTACGGCAGAAAAGAAGGCCGTGCGTACATGAAAGGGGTCGTTAAGGATCCCCAGGTCAGCGAAGACGGCAGCAGCATTTCCCAGGTTACCGTAACAGACGGCGGCAGAGTGTACATCACAACCGCTGACGTTGAGACCGGAGAGTCCTCCGTAGAGGTTGTGGAACCTCTGGAGATGAAGCTTCTGGCAACCTGCTCCACACCCTATAAAACAAACTGTGCCCGCGGCGGCAACGTGGAACTGGCATCAGCCTTTATCAACGGTTCCGTGGTGTTCCCCGGTGAGGTTTTTTCCTACTCCAACACCGTAGGCCCCAGAACCTGGGAGAGAGGCTTCAGAGAGGCCGGTGTTTACCTCCAGGGCGAGATCGTTCAGGGAATGGGCGGCGGTATCTGCCAGGTATCCTCTACCCTGTACTCCGCACTGCTTGATACAAAGCTTCTTGTGGTGGAGCGCCATCCTCACTCCATGCCCGTGACCTATATCGCAACGGGAAGAGATGCCACCGTATCCGGAAATGTTCTCGATCTGAAGTTTATGAATAACAGCGAGCACCCCGTTTACGTACAGTCTTTCTGCGAGGGCGGCTACATCACCGTCATGCTCCTGGAAATGACCTGGGCGTGAAACTAAATAAATTGTTTCAAGGAAAATACATAACTCGACCAATTTTCGTGGTACAATGTCGGTAAACAATGCGTCCACGTTTGGGGACTTTCAAAACGAAAGGTGACGCAAAGGGAAGACGGTTTAGGAGGAGATCAAAAATGGCTGAGAAGAAGACCAAAGAAACAAAGCAGAAATCCAGCATCGAGCTGCAGTTCCACGGCAAGAACGTAAGCTATGAAGAGCTGGTGGAAAAAGCAAATCGTGTTTGGGCAAACGTCAGACCTGATGCAGGCCCCATCGAGCAGCTGGATCTTTATGTAAAACCCGAAGAGGAAAGAGTGTATTTCGTGGTCAACGGAACCGAGACCGGAAGTTTCGGTTTGTAAAAACGTCGGTGTACCGCGGGGGGCGGCGCACCATTTACACGAAAGGAAAGAGGCCACATTGATATGCGTATCAATGTGGCTTTTATTCATACTATGGCGAGAAGACAACACAGCAAATGGTACAAACTGGATAATGCGGCAAAGATCATTCCATCCTCCGCAAGAGGCGCTGATACGAGAGTGTTTCGCATCAGCTGCGAATTAAACGACGAGGTGGATCCCGAGATCCTGCAGACCGCATTGGATGAAGTCATCGAGGATTTTCCCCTCTTTAACTGCATCCTCAAAAAGGGTATGTTCTGGTATTACCTGGAGGATTCCCATATGACCTGCAAGGTGACCCCGGACAAACTCCCGGCCTGCAGTCCCCTGTATTTCCCAGGCAGAAAGAACCTCCTTTACCGCGTCTGCTATTTCCATAAGCGGATCAATCTCGAGATGTTCCATGTGCTGGCGGACGGCACCGGTGCCTTTATGTTCTTTCGGAAGCTGGTGACAAGATATCTGATCCTTGCCCACAACCTGCCGGAAGAGATCATGGACGTTGACGTATCTTCCCAGTGGGAAAAGCAGGGCGATGCCTTCGATCACTTTTATGAAAAAGAAGCGGGCTTAAAGCAGCTTAAGTCCATGTCCAAAACAAAAGCCTATCAGATCCGTGCAGAGCGGGATGAAAACCTCCTGCCTCACCTTGTGGAGGGTACCGTTTCCGCAAAGAAGTTCCTAAAGCTGGCCCATGACTACGAAACCACCGTGGGGATCCTTGCGGTAGCCCTGTACATCCAGGCGGTACTTGACGGCATGGGGAGGAGATTTAGGAACAGGCCCATTGCGGTCAGCGTTCCCGTGAACCTGCGCCAGTTCTTTAAATCCGACACCACAAGAAACTTCTTTGGTGTCATCAATATCAACTTCGATCCCGCATTGTACGACGGGACCCTTGAGAGCATCATTCCCGTTGTGAAAGAGAAATTCAGCTCTCAGCTGACGGAAGAAAACATCGCAAGGACCATGAATTCTTATGGTGCCTTAGAGCATAACGTGATGATCAAGATGGTGCCCATCTGGATCAAAGATATCGTCATCGATGCCTTTAACAGGGCTGCAAAGAAGGGCGTAACGACGACCATCTCCAACCTCGGGCAGATCAAGATGCCCGCGGAAGCAGCGCCCTATATCGACCGCTTCAGCGCCTTTATGGCGGCACCGTCCCAGCAGATCTGCATCAGTTCCTACGGAGACCGTATGGTCTTTGGAGAGGTGTCACCCTATGTCACCCACCAGGAGATGCTGAACTTCTTCAGACGGCTCATCGCCCTTGGGGTGGATGTGGAAGTTGCGACCAATGACTACGACGATCAAAGTCTGTTTCACGGAAGGGAGAAAGGCAATGCAGTATTGTCCCAAGTGTAAGATCCGGGTACGGGGAAAAAAAGATTGCTGTCCCATGTGCCAGGGAAAGGTCAACGAACTTCCCCGGTCGGAGGGAAAGGAAGCTGTCTTTGACGGGGCTTTCCCGCCTGTTAAACACGGCAGATACAGCAGCGTTTCCATCATGAAGATCGCCCTGTTCCTGTTCTTCCTTTTGGAGATCGGCTTTGGCATCGGCCACTATATGACGGGCTTTCAGCACTCCTGGATCTCCATGGTGATGCTGGGTGTCTTCGTGGGCCTCATCGACCTCCAGGTGGTGATCTATCTACACAGTAACCTCTTAAAGCTTTTATCGGTGGAACTCATCGTTTCCATGGTGGTGAATTATTACATTGACTTAAAGACCGGCTTCCACGGCTGGTCTGTCATGTGGGCCATTCCCGCATCGGTGGTGGCGATGGTATTTATCACCTATATCGTCAGCCTGGCAGCAGGACTCATGGTGGAAGAGTACAGCATGTACCTCCTCCTTACGCTGTTTGTATCCCTGTTCCAGTTCATCCCCATCGCGAAGAAACAAAACCCCTTAGAGCTCCCTGCGGTGATCTCCGTAGGCATCGCGTTGGCGGTAAACCTCGGCGTTTTGATCTTTAAATTCAAAGACTTAAAGACCGCCATCGAGCGGCGGTTTAACCTGTAACAAAAACACCTGACGGAGAACTATGGCCGAAAAGAACAGACTGATCAAATGGAATTTGAATAACGGCATCGTCTTTGCTTCGAAATTCGGCGACCTTGTGGAAAACCGGATCGGCAGCGCCATCGAAAACTCCGGGCTGGAAGCCCCTGTTTTAGAGGGAGAGCCAAAGCCCAAGAAATGGTACAAGATCCCGCTGGAAAACGGCCTGTCCGGGGACGGATCCCCCTATCATATCTACTTCAGCAAGGGGACCACGGATCACCTCTGCATCTTCTTATCCGGCGGAGGGGTTGCCTGGAACGAGTACACCGCGGCAAGACCTGTCACCGGCGGAAAAGTTGCCAGCGGCCAGCCCAATTATTATTGGAATAACCTCCGGCCCTTTACCCAGATCATGAATATCAACGTGGGCATCACCGACCTCAAAAACCCATTAAATCCCTTTAAGGACTGGAGTTTCGTGGTCGTTACCTATGCCACCGGGGATTTCCATGTGGGAAACAGCGACTTTCCCTATCAGGCAGAGGATGGCAGTGAGCAGATCCTCCATTTCCATGGCCACAAAAACTTCGTGGAAGCCATGCAGATCGCAAGAAAGCACTTCCCCTATCCGGATAAACTGCTGATTGCGGGAAATTCCGCGGGAGCCTTTGCGGTGCCGGCGTTGGCGGGAGAGATCGCAGAAGAGTATTATCCCCACTGTCAGGATGTTACCCTGTTATCCGACAGCGGACTCCTTTTATATAAAAAATGGAGAAAGACCGCCAAGCACATCTGGCAGACCAAGGAAGAGACCTGGAAGGCCATTCATTCGGAGAATATCACCCTGG
>JAFUUM010000235.1 GCA_017477805.1 Lachnospiraceae bacterium | reverse complement strand
ACAACAACGATATCATCCAGATTCATATACTGCAGCACCAGCAGGGCCGTCAGGATCTTGGTGGTGCTTGCGGGATAACGGATATCCGTAAAGTTTTTACCGTACAGGATCGTCCCCGTGTCCAGGTTCGCCACCAGGCTCACAACCGAAAGGTTATCCCCCAGGGTCATGTACTCATCCACAACCGCACCGGGTTTTGCACCCTCGTAAGGGATCCTGCTTTCATTGATGCCGTTGTAAAGATAGTGGAGCAGCATGATCTGGGGATCATTTGTCCCAAAGGCCGCCACCACATCCGGATATTTTGCGGCATAAAAGGCCGCATCAAAGCCGGCAGCTTCCGCAGGGATCACAGAAGTCATCAGGCATCCGAACAGGACGGATGCAGCTGTGATCACGGAAAGGACTGCCCGCGCGATCTTCTTTCTCAACATGTTTTTATCCTTTAAATTCAGACTGATCAGCGGTTCATGATGGCATCCACGGAGTAAATGCAGGCACTTCTGAATCCTGCTTCCTCCAATGCCGCCACGCCGCGAATGGTGGTGCCGCCGGGAGAGCAGACATTGTCCTTTAAGATCCCGGGATGGGTTCCCGTCTGCAGCTGCAGTTTTGCGGAGCCCAGCACCATCTGGGAGATAAGCTCATAGGCATCGGCACGCTTCATGCCGTACTTCACTGCCGCATCTCCGTAGGCTTCGATCATCATATCCACAAAGGCCGGCGCACAACCGCACACCGCGCTTCCGATCTCCATGAGATGGGTAGGCAGTTCCTTCACCACGCCCACACTGTCAAAGAGTCGGAACACTTCTGCCCGTTCTTCCTCTGTTAACGTGTTCTTCTCCTCAAACAAAAGAACACCTTCTCCCACCATGGCGGGAGTATTGGGCATCACAAACTGAACACGTACGCCCTCGGGCAATACGGTCTCATACTTTGTAAAATCCCAGCCTGCAGCGATGGACACAATGGCTTTTCCCTTGATGTCCTCACCGATCTCTTTTAACACGCCTTCGATCTGATAGGGTTTGCAGGCCATGATCAGCAGATCGGCGGAAGCCGCCAGTTCCTTTAAGGAAGCCACCGGGCAGAACCCGATCTCCAGGGCATTTGTTTTCAGTTTTTCCTGATTGGGTGCATAGGCAAGAACCTGGGCCGCTTCAATGGCTCCGGAGCCGATAAAGCCCTTTGCCAGTGCTTTTGCCATGTTGCCCATGCCGATAAAACCTAGTTTCATACTGTTTTTCCTCTTCTCCATGACAATACGGTTCCGGAACCCGTCCTCCCGGATCCCGAAACCGTCTGTGATACCTGTTTACTTAAAGAGCACTCTGCCCACTGCGATACAGATGCATGCACCGACAACAGAGATCAGAAGGCTGCCGATCAGATTGTTTGCACCAAGACCAACAAGGCCAAAAACAAGACCGCCAACAAAGCTTCCCAGTACGCCGAAGATGATGTTCTTCAGCAGAGAAGAAGTGCCACTGCCCATGATCTTACCTGCGATGAAACCGGCAAGTGCACCAAGCAGAAGTCCGATGATAAGATTTGTCAAATTGATCATTTGAGATTCCTCCCTTATATTCAGATTTTCATATCCTGCATTATTATATTTCATTTATGTTGATGTTGCTAGTCCCTCGCTTGCACCACCGCGGGGTGTCCCGGTATCTCTCAGCGCGACAAGTTGCGTCGCCCAGAGTCTCCAATCTGTTTCTCAAAGCAGCGATACCGCTCGGGTCGTCCGACACTCAGCGTCCTGCTTCGAGTCGGACTCGTCTCGCCATCCTTGGCGATCCGCCCCTACGTTTCTCAGAAACAGATGGAGACACTAGCGCTCCTCCACAGTCGCTTTGTGAGACACCGGATCACCCCGCCGGGCAAGGTTTCCTTGCAAAATCCCTAAAATTTCTTTATACTATGAAAACATGCCCGATAGGGCCGTTTCAACATTTAATGAGGTAAATACATGCAACAAACTCAGACCGAAAACAAAATGGGCGTCATGCCCATCAAACCCCTTCTTATTACAATGTCCCTGCCCATGATGATCTCCATGCTGGTGCAGGCCCTTTACAACGTGGTGGACAGCGTCTTCGTATCCAGAGTCGGTGAGGAAGCCCTGACCGCAGTTACTCTGGCTTTCCCCATGCAGAACCTGATGATTGCCCTGGGTTCCGGTACCGGTGTCGGTGTAAACGCCCTTCTTTCCAGATCCCTTGGAGAAAAGGCCTTCCACCGCTCCGATGCGGCAGCAAACACCAGTATCCTCCTGACACTTTGCAACTACGTTGCATTCGTACTCATCGGGATCTTCGGTGTTGCGCCCTTTATCACCAGTCAGTTAAAGAATGCACCCACCAGCGATCCTGCAGCCCTGGCCCTCATCAGCAGCTACGGTAACGACTACCTGCGGATCATCTGTCTTTTTTCCCTGGGCGTCTTTTTGCAGATCAATGCAGAGCGTCTCCTGCAGGCAACGGGCAGGACCTTCTTCAGCATGATCTCCCAGGCAACGGGTGCCATCATCAACATCATCCTCGACCCCATCCTGATCTTCGGTTACTTCGGACTTCCTGCCATGGGAGTAGCGGGTGCGGCTTATGCAACAATCATCGGACAGTGCATCGGCGCCACTCTTGCCCTGACCTTTAACCTGAAAAAGAACACGGACATCCATCTGCATGTCAGCGAGATCTTTAAACCCCAGGCAGACATCGTCAAGGAGATCTACTTCGTGGGTATCCCTTCCATCCTGATGATGTCCATCGGTTCCGTGATGACCTACGCCTTCAACCTGATCCTCATGGTGTTCTCCACTACGGCAGCCACTGTGTTCGGCATTTATTTCAAGCTCCAGAGCTTCTTCTTTATGCCGATCTTCGGTCTGAACAACGGTCTGGTACCCATCGTGTCCTACAACTACGGCGCACGGAATAAAGCGCGTATCAAAGAAGCTCTCCGCTTCGCCCTTCTTCTTGCGGTGTGCATCATGACCATCGGGACCATCGTGTTCATGACCATCCCCGGCACCCTGCTCCTGATGTTTAAAGCCTCTCCCGATATGCTTGGGATCGGCAAGACCGCCCTTCGGATCATCTGTGTCCACTTCCCCGTGGCAGCCGTCTGTATCATCCTCGGCTCCACCTTCCAGGCCTTTTCCAAGAGTTACTACTCTTTGATCGTGTCCTGCTGCAGACAGCTGGTGGTACTGATCCCCGTCGCTTATCTGCTTTCCCTGACGGGAGTTGTCTCCAACGTATGGTGGGCCTTCCCCATCGCGGAAGTCGCCTCCCTGACCATT
>JAFUUM010000234.1 GCA_017477805.1 Lachnospiraceae bacterium | reverse complement strand
TCTGTCCGAAGCATTTCAAAACTTTATGCGCCATCTTCGTCTTTAACTTAACTGAATATAAACCATTTTTCCTTTTTCAGTCAAGTGGTTTTACAGAACCTTGATCAAGCGAAATTTCTCGTCTAATAAAAGCAGATTAGCCCGCTTTCCCGCTTCGATGGTTCCGTAATCTTTGTCGATGCCGATGGCTTTTGCTGGATTATAGGTTGCTGCCCGGATGGCATCCTCAGGCTTTATCCCCATGTCCATGGCACGGAGCATACAGGTAAAGAGATCCGTACTGCTGCTGGCCAAGGTTGCGGGTTCTACCCCGGGCGGTGTCAGATACACCGCACCGTCGTGTTTATAAACCTTTTGTCCACCAAGCTCATACTCCCCGTCGGGAAGTCCGGCAGCCCGGCTGCTGTCGCTGATGAGGATCATCCGCTCGGGACCAAAGAGTCTGAATGCTGCACGGACTGCGGCAGGTGCCACATGGATGCCGTCGCAGATCAGTTCCGGCGTTACTTCATCTATCTCCGCTCCTGCGGCAATGGGTCCCGGGGCTCTGTGAGTCAGTCCCGGCATGGCATTGTACAGATGGGTCATGTGTTTTGCCCCTGCATCAAATCCCTTTGCGGCTTCCTCGTAAGATGCGGAGGTATGCCCCACGGAAAACCGGATCCGGTCATGAAGAGCTTTGATGACTTCCAGATTTTCCGGGATCTCCGGCGCTATGGTGATGAGTTTCGGCAGGCTTTCCGTTTCCTCCAACAACCGTTCCAGAAAGGCCTGATCGGCCTTTTGCACGTAGGCCGGATTTTGAGCCCCAACCTTCCCGGGGGAAATGTAGGGGCCCTCCAAGTGGATGCCCACCAGATCCGATATCCCATCGGATCCGGGAGCTTCCTCTTTCTTTTTTTGATATTGATATGCCGTCAGGCAGATCTGCTCCACCGTTTCGGCCGGTAAGGTCATGGTGGCGGGGCAGATCTGTGTAACCCCCGCGGAATATTCGTATGCTGCGATTTTTTGGAGCGCGTCCTCCGTGCCGTCGGAAAGATCGGCACCCACTGCTCCGTGAAAATGGATATCGGTAAGACCGGGGATCACATAGGATCCGGAAGCATCGACGATCTCCTCTCCCGCTTCGGGAATGATCTCCTGATCAGAGACCTCGGTGATGACGCCGTTTCTCGTCCTGATATTTACTTGTTCAAACCGGAACGCCGGTGTAAAAACCATTCCTGAAGTGATGATCATTGAGGATATACCTTCTTTGCTTGATTTACCGTATCCCCATCTTACCACAGTTTCTCACACTTTACTGACCTTTTGCGGACATAAATGTGGAGAGCTGGCTGTTGGCATCATCGATGATGTCGTTGATACCGTTGTCTTCCAGTTTCTGTAAGAACTCGGGGAGTTTTTCAGCGGGATCCACGGTACCGGTGCACAGAGACAGCATGTACTCTGCAACAACGTTGGAAACTGCACCCATCTGGGTCTCGGTCTCGGAAGAGTCATAAGCAAAACCAAGGATGGGGATCTCTTTTGCGGATCCGTAGTAGCTCTTGAAACCATCCCAGAAGTCAACACCCTGTGCATCCGTAGGAGGCAGGATGGTAACGTTACCCACGCCGTTGGTCCAGGGCTGGTAATCGCTTCTCTTGTCGGTAAAGGTGATGGTGCCGTCGCTGTTG
>JAFUUM010000233.1 GCA_017477805.1 Lachnospiraceae bacterium | reverse complement strand
GATCATAGATATTTACAACCGCATCAGCCACCGCCCAGCGGTAGGTAAACTCCCTGTCAGGTGTCAGATAAAACCCCTGGCCAAAGTCTGCGTTTTTCCGCCCGTAATGTACGTCCGGTTCCCGGATCTCCCTGTCACTTGTATGATACAGTTTCATCTTCGTAGCCTCTCTGCTTCAGACTCTGTCACAGGTCCTTACTCAAATAATCACTGCAACATTATAGCCTTACTGACGGATAAAGAAAACCGCCTTCCCGGTTCTTTCGGGAAAGCGGTCTGTACACTGCTTCTTTTATGCTTCCTGCGCTTCTTTGATTGCTTTTGCAAATGCTGCGGCAGCCTGAACATCTTCCGCATTGGGTCTGCCTTTGTGGATCCCCTTGAACTCGCCCTTGCAGTGGAACTCTTTTTCCATCATAGGGACGCCAACCTTATCGGCCTCAGCTTTGACTTTCTTGTAAGTGGAATTCAGCATGGCTGCGGAACCGAAGTTCACGATCTGACCAACTTTTTCTTTATCCAGAGACTTTATAAATTCTTTTACCTCGGGATCGATGTTAAATGCGTAATAAGAATTTCCGAGGAACAGAAGGTCAACTTTTTCCTCAACGGGTGCGCTGATGGGCAGCGCCTCTACTCCCAGTTCCCGCGCCATGGCCTCTGCCAGACGCTTGGTGTTTCCGGTCTTTGTGTAATATCTGACTGCGTATGTCATGTGATGCCTCCTTTTCTATGCTGTGTTCGCTGTTTTGTAGATTAGATTTTATACAATTTAATTTGATAAGGTGATTATCTCGCATCTTTTTCTCTTTGTCAAGCCGCCTCTCAAATTCTCTTATCTTTATTGTTCATCCCCACTCCCATGTGTTGTATGATGGGGAGAGAAAACGCCGGATGCGGATTGTCAGCACCGGCAAGAAACGGGAAGGTATGACAAGATGGGAAATGTAAAAGTATGGGAAGAAACGGTGATGATCCCCACCTATGAAGTAGGGGCACCCGACAAGAATCCCATGTTTTTGGAAAAGAGAGTGTATCAGGGAAGTTCCGGAAAGATCTATCCCTATCCCTCCACCAATGAGATCAGCCTGGAGAAAAAGGACAAGGCCTGGAAAGCTCTCTGGCTGGAAAACGACTATATCAAAGTGATGATCCTGCCGGAACTGGGCGGGCGCATCCAACGTGCCTACGACAAGACCAACGACTATGATTTTGTCTATTATAATCATGTGATCAAGCCGGCTCTTGTGGGCCTTACCGGACCCTGGGTCAGCGGTGGCATTGAGTTTAACTGGCCCCAACATCATCGTCCCACAACTTTCAGTCCCGTGGATTATCTGCTGGAAGAGCGGGAAGACGGCAGCAAGTCCGTCCTCATTGGCGATGTGGATCAGATGTACGGCACCAAGGAAGTCACTTCCTTCACCCTCTATCCCGACAAGGCTTTTATCGAGATCACCGGCAGGCTCTACAACCGCACACCCCTGCCCCAGACTTTCCTCTGGTGGGCAAATCCTGCGGTGTCCGTAAATGACTACACCCAGTCCATCTTCCCTCCGGATGTCCACAATGTTTACGACCACGGCAAACGGGCAGTCTCCCGCTTCCCCATCGCCACGGGCGAATACTATAAGTACGACTACAGCGAGGGCGTGGACATCTCCCGGTATAAAAAGATCCCCGTTCCCACTTCCGATCTGGCGGAACGCTCGGACTATAACTTCGTGGGTGGCTACGACTACCAAAAGAAAGCAGGTCTTCTCCATGTAGCGGATCACCACGTATCCCCCGGTAAGAAACAATGGACCTGGGGCTGTGGAGATTTCGGCAAAGCCTGGGACCGAAACCTCACCGACGAAGATGGCCCCTATATCGAGCTCATGACCGGCATGTACTGCGATAACCAGCCGGATTTTTCCTGGTTAAAGCCCTATGAGGAAAAGGTCTTTACCCAATACTTCATGCCCTATAAGGCGGTGAGACAGGTAAAAAATGCCTCTATCCACGCTGCTTTGAACGTAGAAAAGAAAAGTGAAGACAACCTCTACATCTGCGTTTACGCAACCTCACCCAGGGATGCGGAGATCGTTATCACCTATGACGAAACAGAGATTTTCCGGGAAAAAACGCACTTATCTCCCGTGGAGATCTACGAAAAAGAACTGCCTCTGTCTGTTCCGGATCCCTACAAGATGAAGGCCTCCGTCTTCTCGGGCGGAAAAGAACTGGTCTCCTATGCTCCCAAGGATCCCGGGATCTCGGCGCCTGCAGAACCCGCCAAGGCCGCCAAAGAGCCTGCAGAGATCCTGACCAACGAGGAACTGTACCTGACGGCCCAACATATCGAGCAGTACCGTCATGCCACCTGGCTGCCGGATCCTTATTACCTCGAGGGCTTAAAACGGGATCCCGGTGATACCCGGATCAACAACGCCTACGGCCTGCTCTTATTCCGCAGAGGTCTTTTTGCCGAGTCGGAGAAGTATTTCCGAAAGGCTTTGGAGCGCCTGACGCTGATGCATCCAAACCCTTACGACTCCGAGCCTTATTACAACCTGGGGCTTTCCCTGTTTTATCAGGCACGCTTCGACGAGGCCTTCGATGCCTTTTATAAGGCTGCCTGGGTCAATGAGCTTCAGGAAATGTCCTATTATTACCTTGCCGCCATCGCGCTGCGACGGGGTGATCTTGAAGAAGCATTGGATCTGATCGAAAGATCCCTTGTAAAGAATGCCCACAGTATCAAAGCAAGAGGCCTGAAGGCTGCGATCCTGCAAAACCTTGACCGATCTGAAGAAGCGAAAGAACAGATCCTCGCCAACCTGGAACTGGATCCCTTCGACTTTGTTTCCCTGTTCCTCGGTCTGAAGGATCCGGCGGTTACTGACGTGGGCGCTTCATGCTCCGAGACCGAAACTGAATTCCACAAACGTACCCGTGACTTCCACGAAACCTTCCTGCAGGTAGCCAGAGATCTGGCGGAATGGGGACTGTACGGGAAAGCTCTGGAAGTCCTGGATCGTTATCCCGGAAAGCATCCCATGATCTCTTATTACAAGGGGTATTACCTGCTTCAGGGAACCAAAGAGGCCGAAGGGGAGGCGAAAGCCCTGCAGTGTTTCCGGGAAGCGGACGGACTGGATCCCGCTTACTGCTTCCCCAATAAGTTAGAGGATATCCCTGTCCTGAAGGCTGCCATCGAGACGGATCCCAAGGGTGCCAAAGCCCCTTATTACCTGGGATGTCTGTACTACGACAAATTGCAGTACACAAAAGCCATCCAACTTTGGGAAACTTCCAAATCCCTGGATGACACCTATCCCACCCTCCTTCGGAATCTTTCCATCGCCTACTTCAATAAGGCAGGAGAACGGGAAGAAGCGGCTACCTGCCTGGAACGGGCCTTTGATCTTGATCCGAAGGATGCCAGAGTCTTTCTGGAACTGGATCAGCTCCGCCAGAAAATGCAGGTGCCCCTCGAAGAGCGCCTGAAAGCCTTCCGTGCAAATGAAGTCCTGGCGGAGAGCCGGGATGACCTGTACACGGAATTTATCACGCTCCTCAATAACCTTGGGCTTTACGAAGAAGCCTACGACCGCATCACCCGCCACACCTTCCGTACCTGGGAAGGCGCCGAGGGTAAGATCACGACGCAGTTCAAGGTATGCCTTCTGGAGATGGCAAAGAAAGACTTAAAGCAGGGTGATCCCGCTCATGCCGTAAAACTCCTCTGTGAGGCCATGTCCTACCCGGAAAATCTGGGGGAGGGCCGGCTGGAGGGCACCAAGGATAACCATCTGTTTTATCATCTCGGTCTGGCCTACGAAGCCCTGGGTGAAAAAGAAAAAGCCAGGGATGCTTTTGAAAAAGCAACCCTGGGCGCTATGGAAGTTGCGGGCGTGATGTATTACTACGATCAGCCCGCAGATATGATCCTGTATCAGGGCCTGGCCAAGGAAAAACTCGGAGACCGGAAAGCTGCCAATGCCAGGTTTTATAAGTTGTTAGACTACGGCGAAGCCCACTTAAAAGATGAATTCAAGATGGACTACTTCGCCGTCTCCATGCCGGATATGTCCGTCTTTGATACGGACATGACGCGGAAGAACGAAATCCATTGCTATTACCTCTTAGCCCTTGGCTATCTTGGCCTGGGCGACCGGGAAAAAGCAAATGGGTACTTCCAAAAGGTCCTGTCCATGGACAATACTCATCAGAATGCCATTTTGCTCAGGGCCTGATCCAGCACGTCCAGATCTTCCTTCGTCGTAGACCAGCTGGTGGCGAAGCGTACCACGGTGTGATCCTCGTCCTTTTTCTCCCAGAAACTGACGGCAACGGTTTCCCGCAGTTTCTCAAGGACTTTGTTCTCCAGCACAACAAACTGCTGGTTCGTAGGAGAATCCAGGAAAAGTTCCAGGTTATGCTTTTGGAAGATCTTCTTTAACTCCTCTGCCATATCGATGGCGTAGGTACCGATCCTGAAATAGAGATCGTCTGTAAAGAGAGTATCAAACTGAACACCCATGAGGCGTCCCTTCGCAAGGAGGGCGCCTCTTTTTTTCACGGAGGTCATAAAATGCTGCGGTCTGTTCTTTTTGGTAAAGACCACTGCCTCTCCGCAGAGGGCTCCCACCTTGGTGCCTCCGATGTAGAACACATCACAGAGGTTTGCAAGATCATGGAGCGTCACATCATTTCTCCGGCTCATGAGGCCGTATCCCAAACGGGCACCATCAACAAAAAGCGGAATCTCGTACTTTTTGCAAACGCCGTAGAGTTCCTCCAGTTCCTGTTTGGAATAGAGGGTACCGTATTCCGTCGGGAAGGAGATGTACACCATTCCGGGGATCACCATGTGCTCATGATTGGCATCCGCATAAAAATCCGCCAGGAAGGACGAAAGGTCGGTCGCTGCGATCTTTCCTTCTTTCTCCGGAAGTTCCAAAACCTTATGGCCGGTGTATTCGATGGCCCCGGCTTCATGGCCGCCTATATGTCCCGTTTTCGCCGCGATGACGCCTTCATAATCCTTTAACATCGTGGAGATGATCACCGCATTGGCCTGAGTCCCGCCAACAAGGAACTCCACATCCGCATCTTCCATACCGACGGCTTTCCGGATCTTTGCCTTAGCGCTCTCGCAGTACTTGTCGCTTCCGTAACCGGAAAGGCTTTCCAGATTAGTCTCTCCCAGTCTCTTTAAGATCTCAGGATGGGCTCCGGCGATATAATCACTTTCAAATGAAACCATTTTTGCTGCCTCCAGATAGCCTTCTTCTGTGATACGTTCCTTTAAAGCCTTGGCGATCTTTCGGTAATAGGGCAGTTCCAGCCCATACCCCTCTGCCAGTCTCACGATCTCGTAAACAAGACCATCGATCTCCGAAGGCTTTCCATCCATCACATCTCTTTGCATGGATGTGGTGGCAGTTTCCGAAAGCTGATCCAGGATCTCCAGATTTCTTTTGACGATATCCTCCTCAAGCCGGATCCCCATGGCCTCGGCCAGCAGATCGATCTCATGTACCAGTCCGGCGAAACAATCACGGATCTCGCCGGGCTTTTGGATCTCACCGGCAGGAACGTTATAATACAGTCCGCAGACTCCCTGGGGCGATACATAAGACAGTTTTAACAAAGCATCCCTGGCGATGTTATCGGACAACACTCCCGTGATGCCGCTCTTCACAAGATCTGCCTCGATCTCTTTTAATTCTTCCCGATACTCTGCCTGATCCCTCACTCCAAAGAATACCCGCAGGATATCTCCGTTCATGCGGACGACGCCGGGGTTCTCGATCTGAGCCGCCACGTAAATGCATCCATCGGTCACCAGCGTCTTTTCAAAATGCCGCTGCAGCGCTCTTCCCGTTCCGAAAATATTCAGGATTGGAATGATCACGCTGTGCTCATCCACGATCTCCTTGATCTTTGGGATAACGGAATCCAAAGAATAGCCCTTCACGCACACAAAGACCACGTCGGCGATGCCCCTGTACTCCTCAAAGGTACAGGCATTGCAGGGCGAGATCACAAGTTCATCCTTTGGACGAAGGATCCGTAGTCCCTTTTCTTTCATGGCCTGAAGATGTTCTCCTCTGGCAATGAACGTTACATCCATTCCTGCATTGGCAAGATACGCACCCAAAGTACCACCGGTACCTCCGGCGCCCACGACCACATATTTTCTCATTGATTTCCTCCATCTTCCCCTACAGACTATAGTATATATACTTTTGCGTGGTAAAGTTCTAAAATAAGTATGAAATCTATCCTCAAATAGGAGTTATCAGAAGAAAGGACTTAACATCATGCATGACGAGAATTGTTCTTATTGCGCAGAAGGCGCACTGTTAGACGCATTCGGTATCAAGATCGGGGAGCTCCCCATGTCGAAGGTGATCCTCTTCAAGGAACAGAGTCACAGAGGGCGTGTGATCGTTGCCTGCAAGCAACATGTTGACGACATCACGGATCTGACCAAGGAAGACCGCATCCAGTTTCTGGAGGATGTAAACCACGTGGCAGAGATCCTGCACGAACTTTTCAAACCCGACAAGATCAACTTCGGTGCTTACGGTGATACCATGCATCACCTGCATTTCCACCTGGTTCCCAAGTATAAGGACGGTTACGAGTGGGGCGGCGTATTTGCCATGAACCCTCACGAGACCGAACTGACTCAGGCTGGGTACGATGAGCTGATCAAGATGATCCGGGAGAAGCTGTAATCGTAAATCCCAATCTCGATCAGAAACAAAACTTCAAATAACAACAAAGCGGCCGACAGAACACTCTGTCGGCCGTTTCTTATCCGGTCTTACTTCCTCTTTCTGATCATGTAGATCAGGATGACGATCAGGGCTGCAAGGCCTGCTGCCACCGCGATGATGATCGAAGCCGCAACGGCGATGGTATCTCCGCTGATCCGGGGGGGCACTTTCTCAATCTCCTTCTGCGGGGACGCGGGTTCTTTCTTGTCTTTCGGTTTTTCTTCTACGGATGCGCCCAGGTTATCCGGCAGGGAATCTTCCGCGACTATACTCTCCGAAGCAGGCTCTTCTGCGATCGCACCCTCCGTTTTCTCCGTCTTTCCGTTCAATACTCCGCCGCCGAAGAGGCCGGGTTTATGATCCGTCTCCTCTCCCACGGAAGCGCCGGCAGACCCTCCCAAATCCGCCTGCACGTCCGCCGGAGCAGTATCCGCACTTGCATTTGACGTTGCTTCAGCTGCCGATGTAGCCGGTGCTTCGTTATCCGCCACTGCAGCCATATCCGTCGCCCCGCTATCTGCTGCTTCCGCTGCTTCTGCTGCAGGAGCCTCGTTATCCGCCGGCTCTGCTGCCATGTCCGCTGCGTCTTCTCTTAGGCTATCTTTCGCTTCTTCCGCAGTTATTGCAGTTTCCGCCACTTCCGCTTCATAAGCAGGTGAGTTGGTGGTCGTAGAAGCTGCGGAGCCACCCGCCGTTGAATCATATGACGATGAAGTACTGTAGGACGGTGACGAAGCAGGTCTTCCTCCTGTGATCCGCATTGCCGTGGACACCCCAAGGAACAGGATGGCGAAGATCGCCGCTAACGAACCAAACCGCTTGATAAAGACGATGACTCCCTGCTTATTGTTCTTTCGCGTCTTCGTCTTGTTCTGCTCTATCGCCGCCCCGGCTTCCGCCGCCTTAAACCGCTCTATATTTCCTCCCTCAGTCCCGGCTTCTTTTTCCAGCCGGTCCTGAACATTCTGAAGGATGCGTTTTTTCATTTCTTCATCGACTTCGATGTGACTCATGGTTTCTTGATATTTATTCAAAGTCGTACGCCTCCTTCAATATAGTTTTTAATCTTTCCCGACCCCTTAAAAGATCGGAACGGACCGTGGCTTCTTTTCTGCCGAGGACCTCCGCGATCTCTTTGGTGGAAAGACCTTCTTCGTAAAACAGGTGAACCACCTCTGCATATTTCTCGGGCAGCATCTTTACTGCTTCCCAGACAAAGGAAAGGTCCTCTTTTTTCTCAGCGACCAGTTCCTCCATGAGTTCATCCGTTTCCCGAAGTTTGTTGTACTTGATCTTGTTCTTGCTTAAGTTTGCCGTTACCCTAAGGAGCCAGGCTTTTTCGTGTTCCCCGCTCTCAAAAGCGGGAGCGGCCTTGATATATTGAATGAGCACATCCTGCAGCATGTCTTCCGCATCGGACATGTTGTGCAGGTACGAATACGCCAGTCGAAGGATGGAATTGCCGTACTTGTCCAGGATCAGACCGGCTCTCTCCATATTCGAAGCTGTACCGTTGGGTTCTGCAGCAACGGAGCCACCGGTCTCCGAAGATGCCGATGCTCCGGCCTCGCCCCCTCCCATAAATGAAACCACGGAAAGGGCAGAGCCTGCTCTAAGGACCCGTTCAAACAAAGCCCTGTAGAGTATCCCTAATTTACTTGTCCGTAAAACCAGCTCGCTCATACATATCTCCCGAAGAAATTGTCTTCGGGAGATAGTATATCAAAGATCAACCTCTCTTTTCTACCATCCAAACCAGCTGTGCGAACTCATCGCGGTAGATGTCACAGCATTCCAGTTCGTTGTATGCGCAGTAGATGTCGTCATAGGTCACGTTACCGATGTGATCGCTGTCGGAAAGGAGCATTGCGAACTCTGCTACCAGTCCTGCAAATGCCAGGTTCTCGCTGGCGGTTTCATTAAACTTGGAGCTGTCGACTACGTAGGTCAGCAGTTTGGATACATCTTCATCGGGCTCTTTGTAACGGATCTTCACGGTTGCGTAGTCATCGGATACGTCTTTTTGTTCGTCGGTATGGTTCTGGTACTTGAGGTCGATGGCGTCCTTGCTGCCTGCGGGAACGATCTCATAAAGCGCGACTACGGTATGACCGGAACCGATCTCGCCACCGTCCTTGCTATCGTCGTTGAATGCAACGTCTTCCATCTGTCTGTTCTCATAACCGATGAGACGGAAAGAATTGACCATTGCAGGGTTGAATTCGATCTGGAACTTTACATCTTTTGCTACGGTTACCAGGGTGGAGCTCATCTGATCCACAAGAACCTTCTTGGCCTCTAACTGGGAGTCGATGTAGTTGTAATTACCGTTACCGCAGTCTGCCAGTCTTTCCAGTCTGTCGTCCTTATAGTTTCCGTCGCCAAATCCAAGAACGGAAAGGAAAATGCCGTCATCCTTTTTCTGCTCGATGAACTTCTCCAGTTCGTCGGGATCGGAGATACCAACGTTAAGGTCACCGTCGGTTGCCATGATGATGCGGTTGTTTCCGCCTTCGATAAAGTTATCTCTTGCTACTTCGTAGGCCATTTCCATGCCCCGTTCCCCTGCGGTCGCTCCGCCTGCGCTCAGGCTGTTGATGGCTTTCTTGATGGCTCTCTTATCGGACATTCTTGCACCGTCAAGGACTACCTTTTCTTCGCTGGCATAGGTCACGATGGATACGGTTCCGTCGCCTTCTAAGTTGTCAACGAGGTCCACAAATGCAGTCTTTAAAAGATCCAGTTTGTTGCTGCTGGCCATGGATCCGGATACGTCGATGAGGAATACCAGGTTGCTCTCGGGGATCTGACCATCCAGCTGATCTTCCGCTTTCACGCCAACGAATAAAAGCTGATGATCCGGGTTCCAGGGACATACGGAAACTTCCGTGGTCACGCCGAATTTTTCCCCCCGGTCGGGGCCGTTTAAGTCATAAGAGAAGTAGTTGATGAACTCTTCTGGTCTTACTGCTGCCGCAGGGATGTCACCGCCTGCATATCCGCTTTCGATCATCCTTCTCACATTTGCATAGGATGCGGTGTCCACATCCGCTGCGAAAGTAGACAGAGGATTTGCCATTGCCAGGCTGAAACCGTTCTCCTCGGGTTTCTGATAGGACTCGGTGTTTTCTTCGTAATAAGGATAATAACCGTAATCGTAACCGCCGCAGGTTGTGTCATAGCAGGCGCCTGAATCCATGGCACTCTCCGTGACAAGGCCGCTGCTTGCGGTTGCGGGTGCTTCCGCATCTCCTACAATATAGCCCACTGAGGGAGCTGTGTTCTCACTCTTTCCGCTCATGGTCTCCTTGGAAGATGTGGAACCGGAGTGACTCTCGGTCCTTGCATGATGGGAAGAATGAGAACTGCTGCCGGTATCGGACGTTTCCGTATTTCCGCATCCCGTGATGCTGCAAACAACTGTAGTGGTGGCTAAAAGCAAAGCGAGCATTCTGTTTCTTTTCTTCATAATAAATCCCTCCAATTGTCTTCAGGTTAAGGACGGCTTCTTTTGCCGTTCTACCCTATAAACAATCGGAGGGATGGAAATGTTGCACTCGTATAAAAATATTTTCAAAAAAAATTTACTGCATGATCCAAAGGGCGTGATCATCAATATCTGCGGGGGCGCAGTTCATCTTGCCGCTTCGTTTTCCTCTACCATAATTCCTTATGCCGTCCGCTTACCTCTACCATATTTCCTCATGCCGCCCGCTTACCTCTCATGCGAAAAGTACGTTAGTTTCCGGTTTGTGACTGATATGTAATGACCTCCTGTCAAGCGGATATTCAGGAAATCACCACAAACTTTCTTTAATTGTTTTCTGAAGGCATCCGGAAAGAGCCTCGGAGTATCAGTTCTCGGCATTGGCCACTCTGATATACGTGGATT
>JAFUUM010000232.1 GCA_017477805.1 Lachnospiraceae bacterium | reverse complement strand
TCCGAAATAATAACCCTGTACCTTTTCACATCCTACGCGAGCAAGGAACTCATACTGTTCCAAGGTCTCCACGCCCTCAGCCAGGGTATGGACTCCGACTTTTTTGGCCATATCGATCAGGGATGAGATGATCACCTTGGACCTGTCGGAGAAATCATGCAAAAACTCCATATCCAGCTTCAGGGTATGGAAAGAAACATCCTTCAGGATATTCAGGGAAGAATAACCGCTTCCGAAATCATCCATCCAGACTTTAAACCCGGCATCATCCAGTCTCCGGAACACATCCAGCATGAACTCATGATCCTCGGCAAGAGCACTTTCCGTAAACTCCACCCGGATCATATTCCGGGGCATATCACATTCCAGCGCCTCGTTTTCCAGGATCGCTACCATGTCTGCCTTTTTAAAGTCAAGCCATGACATGTTAAAGGACACCGGCAGCATCGTATGCCCCAGGTCACGATGTTTCTTATAGTTCCGGCAGATCAGCCGGATCATCTCCGTATCCAGCTTGTGGATCAGCTCCGCTTCTTCCAGAACGGGAATAAAATCCCCGGGCATGATCATGCCCTTCTCGGGGTCTTCCCATCTGGCCAGAGCTTCCACTCCGCAGATCTCACCGGAAATGGTCCTGGCAACAGGCTGGTAATACACCTTGATGTAGCCGTTCTCTATTGCATTGTCCAGATTTTGGATAATGTAATCTTTCATTGACTTCTTCCTTAGTCTTTTTTACTCCTTACCATTCCAGCAGTAAGTGCAAAGCTTGCAGGCATCGACACCGATGGCTTCCACCATGTCATCCAGACGGTGGTAATGAAGGGAAGTAAACTTCAGTTCCGACCGGATCTCTTCCAGCATCTTTGCGTATCTGGGGCTATCGGGATCCACATATTCATTCAGGATCTTCTCATCCGGATATGCGGTACCTTCCAGCTTTTCGATCACCCTTCTGGTGATGAGTTCCATCTCCGAATTGGATCTGGAGAAATTCAGGTATTTACACCCGTACACAAGAGGCGGGCAGGCAGGACGGATGTGGACCTCTTTGGCGCCGCTCTCAAATAAGTATTCCGTGGTCTCCCGAAGCTGGGTTCCTCTGACGATGGAGTCATCGATGAGGAGCAGGGATTTCCCTTCGATGAGCTGATGCACAGGCAGAAGCTTCATCTTGGCGATGAGGTTTCTTCTGCTCTGGATCGTGGGCATAAAGGAACGGGGCCAGGTAGGTGTGTATTTTACAAAGGGTCTTGAATAGGGAATGCCCGATTCATTGGAATAGCCGATGGCATGGGCCACACCGGAATCCGGAACGCCGGCAACGATATCGGGATGGATGCCTCTCGCAAGATCCCGGTCTGCCAGTTTCTGACCGCAGCCGTATCTTGCCTGTTCCACGGAAAGGCCTTCATAACTGGATGCAGGGAACCCATAGTAGATCCAGAGGAACGTACAGATCCTCATGTTCTCGAAAGGTTCCATCATGACTTCAATTCCCTCGGGGGTTATGAAGTCGATCTCTCCGGGGCCAAGTTCCTTTACGGGGCGGTACCCGAGATTTAAATAAGAAAAGCTCTCAAAGCAAGCACAGTATCCTGCCTCCCTCTGGCCGATGGCGATGGGGGTCCTGCCCCAGCGGTCTCTGGCTGCATAGATCCCTTCTTCGGTCATGACCAGACAGGTCATGGAGCCCTGGATCATCTGCTGGGCATACCGTATCCCCTCCACTATGGTATCCCGCTGATTGATCAGGGATGCCACCAGTTCCGTCGGGTTCACGTCGCCTCCGCTCAT
>JAFUUM010000231.1 GCA_017477805.1 Lachnospiraceae bacterium | reverse complement strand
TTTGAGGATGCCCAAACGGTGGCAAGAGAACTGGAGCTTGCTCTGACGGGTAAAGGCTTCGGATTAGAGCAGCGAGCCCCCATGTGCGGGGTTCCTGTTCATGCCGCCGACATCTCCGTAAACCGTCTTGTGGAACTTGGTTATAAGGTTGCCATCTGTGAACAGGTGGAAGATCCCAAACAGGCTAAGGGTATCGTAAAGCGGGAAGTCATCCGTATTGTTACCCCCGGTACCAACCTCAGTATGACCAGCCTGGAGGAGAGCCGGAACAATTACCTGATGTGCGTTCTGTATCTTCAGGACAAGATCGGCCTTTCCATCTGCGACATTACCACCGGTGACTTTTATCTGACGGAACTGGATCAGATGAATAAGCTCTATGATGAGATCTGCAAATATTCTCCCTCGGAGATCATCTGTAATGATGCTTTTATGCTCTCGGGTATGGATATCGATGACTTACGGAACCGCCTCCATATTGCGGTGAATGCTCTGCAGGCCCATTACTTTGAAGATAATGCCGCAAGTTCCATTTTGCTAAAGCACTTTAAGACCCTTTCCTTAAGCGGTCTCGGCATCGCAGACTTCCCTACGGGAGTTTTGGCTGCGGGAGCGCTTCTTCGGTATCTGTCGGATACCCAGAAGAATGACCTTGGAAACATTACCCACATTTATCCCTATCTTGTGAGCAAGTACATGCTCCTGGATTCTTCCACAAGACGGAATCTGGAACTCATCGAGACCATGCGGGATAAGCAGAAACGCGGTTCTTTATTATGGGTTTTGGATAAAACCCGCACCGCCATGGGTGCAAGACTTCTCCGGACCTATATCGAACAGCCCTTAATAGAAAAGAGCATGATCGAAGAACGTTTGGATGCGGTGGAAGAACTCTGCAGGAACAACATCAGCAGAGACGAGATCCGGGAGTATCTGACCCCTGTTTACGATCTGGAAAGACTCCTTGCTAAGGTTACCTTTGGTTCCGTAAATCCCAAGGATATGCTGGCCCTGGCCGGTTCTTTCCGGATGCTGGGGCCTGTGAAAACGGCAGCCTCTGAGTTTAAGGGAAAACTCCTAAAAGATCTGACAGACCGGATCGATCCCCTGCGGGATCTTTATGAACTCATCGACCGGGCTATTTACGAGGAAGCACCTTTGACCATCCGGGAAGGGGGCATCATCAAAGACGGCTATGATCCCGATATCGACCTGTTAAGAAAGGCAAAGACCGAAGGAAAGACCTGGCTCATGGAGTTAGAGGAGCAGGACCGTGCCCGTACCGGCATCAAGAACCTTCGGATCAAGTACAATAAAGTCTTCGGTTATTATTTCGAAGTCACCAATTCCTTTAAGGATCTGGTACCGGAGGATTATATCCGGAAACAGACCCTGACGGGTGCGGAGCGTTATACCACACCGAAGCTTAAGGAACTGGAAGACAAGATCCTGAATGCGGAAGATAAACTGGCTGCTTTGGAATACGATGCATTCTGTGATATCCGGGACCGCATCGCAGCCCAGATCGCAAGGATCCAGGAGACCGCAAAAGCCATCGCCCGGCTGGATGTGATGTGTTCCTTCTCCCTGGTTGCGGAGCGGAATCGTTATGTCCGTCCGAACATCAACGAAAAGGGTAAGATCCAGATCAAAGACGGAAGACATCCTGTCATCGAACAGCTTACCGGTGGGGATCTTTTCGTTGCAAATGATACCTACTTAGATAATGCCTCCCATTTGATCTCCATCATCACCGGACCCAATATGGCAGGTAAGTCCACCTATATGCGTCAGACAGCCCTGATCACGCTGATGGCACAGATCGGATGCTTTGTTCCCGCAGGCAGTGCGGACATCGGAGTTGTGGACCGGATCTTTACCAGAGTGGGTGCCTCCGATGACCTGAGCAGCGGCCAGAGTACCTTTATGGTGGAAATGAATGAAGTGGCCAACATCCTTCGAAATGCGACGAAGGATTCTTTGCTGATCCTTGATGAGATCGGCCGCGGTACCAGTACCTTTGACGGCCTCTCTATTGCCTGGGCTGTAGTGGAACATATCAGCAACAAAAAGCTCCTTGGAGCAAAGACCCTATTTGCCACCCATTACCATGAACTGACGGAACTTGAGGGCAAGATCGGTAACGTGCACAACTACTGTATCGCCGTAAAGGAAAAGGGCGATGATATCGTCTTTTTGCGAAAGATCGTAAAGGGCGGTGCGGATAAGAGTTATGGTATCCAGGTGGCAAAACTGGCCGGCATCCCCGACATGGTCATTGACCGTGCCAAGGAGATCGTGGAACAGTTAAGTGATAACGATATCACCGAGACCATCCAGGGTATCACTGTAGATACCCAGGTCGACAGCAAAAAAGAAAAAGTGAAACGCTATGATGAAGTGGATCTGCAGCAGATCTCCTTCTTTGATACCGTATCCGATGAGGATGTGCTGAAAGAGCTTCAGGAACTGGAGATCCAGTCCATGACGCCGCTTGATGCCCTCAATACGTTGTATAAGCTGCAAAACAAGTTAAAGAATCGTTGGAAAAACCAGTAAGGAGCCTTCATGAGTGTGATCAAAGTATTGGATCCCCAGACCGTGGATCAGATCGCTGCCGGTGAGGTTGTGGAACGTCCGGAAAGCGTTGTTAAAGAACTGGTGGAAAACGCCATGGATGCCGGCGCCGACTCCATTTCCGTGGAGATCAAAGACGGCGGTATCTCCCTGATCCGTGTTACGGATAATGGCTGCGGCATTGAAAAGGAACAGGTAAGGACCGCGTTTCTGCGCCATGCCACTTCCAAGATCGCGGATGCGTCGGACCTAAACGAGATCCGCAGTTACGGATTTCGCGGTGAGGCACTTAGCAGTATCTCCGCCGTTGCAAGGGTGGAGATGATCACCAAAACAAAGAACGAGATCAGCGGTGTGAGGATGACCCTGGAGGGATCCGAAGAAGGAGACCTTGAGGAGATCGGTGCACCCGACGGTACCACGGTGGTGGTCCGTAATCTGTTCTTTAATGTCCCTGTCCGGAAGAAGTTTTTGAAATCCCCCCAGACGGAAGGGAGTTATATCTCGGATCTGATGGAGCATCTTGCGTTATCACATCCCTCCATTGCCTTCCGGTTTATGAACGGAAACCAGTTAAAGTTTACCACTTCCGGTTCCGGAGACTTAAAGGAAGTGATCTATAAGATCTACGGAAAAGAGACCTGGGACGAGATCATTCCCATGGATGCAAACGGAAACGGCATCCATCTTTACGGTTATCTTGGAAAGCCTTCCCGGAACCGTTCCAATCGTAACGGGGAGATTTATTACGTCAATTCCCGGTATATCCGGAGTAAAGTGCTGTTTCGTGCCATCGAAGACGGGTATCATCTGTATCTGATGCAGCACAAATATCCCTTCTGCATCCTCATGATGGATGTGGATCCTTCCGTGGTGGATGTAAATGTCCATCCCACGAAGATGGATGTGCGGTTCGAAGAACCCTCCGTGATCTATGATTTTGTATCACAGTCCATTGCAAGACGGCTGAAGGAAAACGATATGATGCCGCCGGTCTATCTGACGGAACAAGAGAAGACTTCTCCCGATCCCGCCTCCGCTCCCGAACCCTTCCAGAGAGTGGCAGCGGCGAAAGTCAGAGAGCAGGAGAGCAGGATCGTGATGCCTGCCGCTTCCACGGCTGCGACTACAGTTGAAACCACATCTTCAACCAGGGCTGAAACCAATGTCGGTGCTGTGGGAACAGCAGAGGTACAGGTTGCAGGAATTGCAGCAAATCCTGCAGAAAACAAGTTCGCCTACGAAGAAAATGAAAAAGTTACTACAATTTCTGCCGTAAATGAGCAGAAAGCATCTTACGGCGGCCTCTCCACATTCTTTGACGATGACGAGGATGAGGAGTCGGCAAAACCGGGTGGAGTATCTGCTGCCGGTTCCCTGCAACCGGCGAAGGTGCCTGTAACTACGGACTTACAGGAAGAACTATCGATCGGTCAGGAAGACAGAGAACAGCAAGTTCCTCCCGAACACGAGATCAGGATCGCATCTGCGGTACAGATGGAGATCCCCATGCCGGAGAAGATCCTCACAGAGAATTCCAGACCCAAATTCCGGGTCCTGGGTCAGCTATTTGAGACCTACTGGCTCTTTGAGTATGAGGATAAACTTCTGGTGATGGATCAGCATGCCGCCCATGAAAAGGTGAACTTCGAAAAGTTCATGAAACGTTATGAAGCCGGCGAGATCTTATCCCAGAGCATCCTGCCGCCCCAGATCGTGACCCTCACCGGCAGGGAAATGGAAGTGTATCGGAAGTACAAGGACAAATTTGCGGAGATGGGCTTTGAGACCGAGGAATTCGGCGGAAAGGAGATCTCTGTCCACGGAGCGCCCATGGATCTGTATTCCGGGAGTATCCGGGATCTGTTTTTGGAGATGCTGGATAATCTGGAAGATACGGGTTACGGCCGGTCCATGAGCATTGAGAGCAGAATCGCCACCATGGCCTGCAAGGCTTCCGTCAAAGGAAACATGTCCATGACCAGAGAAGAAGTGGAAAGCCTCATTGACCAGCTGCTGGTGTGCGATAATCCCTATTTCTGCCCCCACGGGCGGCCCACCATGATCTCTTTCTCCAAGTATGAGATCGATAAGAAGTTTAAGAGGATCGTATGACGAAAAAGCCCCTGATCCTGCTGGCGGGACCTACCGCGGTGGGAAAAACGGAAAGTTCCATAGCCCTTGCCAAAGCCCTGAACGGTGAGATCATCTCCGCTGATTCCATGCAGGTTTACAGAGGCCTGGATGTTGGCAGCGCAAAGATCACCAAAGAGGAAATGCAGGGGGTGCCCCATTATCTCATTGACATCCTGGATCCCCGGGAGGAGTTTCATGTTATGGCCTTTCAGAGCCTTGCAAGAGAGGCGGCCGAAGATATCTGGAGCAGAGAAAAGGTTCCAATTGTTACGGGCGGCACCGGGTTTTATATCCAGTCGCTTTTATACGGCGTGGAGTTTTCCGCTGACGTGGATCAGGAATATCGGGACAGTCTGTGGAAACTCTGTGACGAAAAAGGTCCGGAAGAACTGCACCGGATGCTGGCTGAAGTGGATCCGGAGACGGCAGAAAACTTATCTGCCAATAACGTCAAACGGGTGATCCGTTCCCTGGAGTTTTATCATGTGAATCAGATGCCCATTTCCGAGCATAACCGGGTGGAACGAGAGCGTACCTCCCCCTATGACTTCAAGTATTTTGTCCTCACCATGGACCGGGAAAAACTCTACGAACGCATCGGTCTTCGGGTGGATCTGATGATGAAAGCAGGGCTTCTGGATGAAGTCAAAGCGCTGAAAGAACAGGGCAGTATGCCTGAGGATACGGCCATGCAGGGCATCGGCTATAAAGAGATCCTGCATCACTTAAACGATCCGGAAAACTACCCTCTGGATCTGGCGGTAGAGGATATCAAGAAAAACACCAGACACTTTGCAAAACGCCAGCTTACCTGGTTTCGGCGGGAGAAGGAAGTGATCTGGGTGGACAAAGACAGTTTTGCGGACCAGGACGCACTTATTCAATATCTGATAGGAGAATCAAAAAAGATCTTATGAACATGTATGAAGGTTTTGGGATCCGTCCCGAGGTGGAAGCGTTCGGACAGGGGATCTGGAACGGCTTAAAAGAAACATTTGAAGAATTGGACCGGTTGTCGGAGTTAAATCAATGTAAGGTCCTAAAGGCCATGCAGGACTGCAAGGTCTCTGAAGCATGCCTTCACGGCACCACGGGCTACGGTTATAACGATATGGGCAGAGATACCTTAGAGAGTGTTTATGCAGCGGTATTCCGCACGGAAGATGCGTTGGTGCGGCCCCAGATCACCTGCGGAACCCACGCGTTGTCCCTGGCTCTTTCCGGTAATCTGCGCCCCGGTGATGAGATCCTTGCCCCTGCGGGAAAACCCTACGATACCCTGGATGAAGTCATCGGCATCAGGGAGGCGAGAGGATCCCTTGCGGAATACGGCGTCACCTACTCTCAGGTGGATCTCTTACCCGACGGTTCCTTTGATTACGAGAACATCAAAAAGGCCATAAACGAAAAGACAAAACTCATTGAGATCCAGAGATCCAAAGGTTATGCGGTGCGCCCCACCTTTTCCGTGGACGATATCGGCAAACTCATTGCCTTTATCAAAGACATCAAGTCCGATGTGATCTGCATGGTGGATAACTGTTACGGGGAATTCGTGGAAGAGAAGGAGCCTT
>JAFUUM010000230.1 GCA_017477805.1 Lachnospiraceae bacterium | reverse complement strand
GCCGGAGATGAGATCGTAAACACCGAGGTAAAGTCCGGGGATCAGCTGCAGGAAAAACTCTATCAGACCTACCAGCAAAATATCGCCAGAAATCAAAAGTACATGAAGAACCTAAAGACCATTCTGGAGCAGAATGCACCGGGGCCCGTTACCGAGACCCCTGCGGAGCGCATGATGCGGGATAGCCGTCTGGCCCTTGAGCATCCCGAGGAATTTATTTCCCGGTATGAGGATGCGGAGAAGCAGGAGAACCGGCGGGCGGATGTGATCTTCCGGGAGCGGGAAAAGCTCCTGCCTCCGGAGCAGCAAAGAGCCAATGAGCTGATCAGAGAGTATCTGCTCGCCCCCCGGAATTTCTATCATTCGGAGATGATCTCCCGGGATAACCTTGGGATCCTGTTAGCAGACATTCTCGAAGCGGAACGGGAAGAAAACGCGGAAAGGCGCGTCGAAGAGGCAAAGAAAGCGGGATCTTTCCCGGAGACCGGAAAAGATGAAGCGGTAAAGAGCGGTGAAAGCCTGCTCCCTGCAGGAAAAGAGCCCGTCCGGCTTCCCGTATTGATGGAAGGGGCCGCAAGGTTTGAAACGGCTTCTTCCGAGTACCGGGAAGCGGTATTGCAAAATCTCTTCCCTGTATTTTCCACGAAGCTGATCCATATCCGTCCCGGCATCACCGTGGAGGAGATCGCGGGAGAAGTAAAAAAACAGGTGCGGGTCGTAGCCGAGGAGGAAACGAAAGAAGCCGATACCGCTCTCCGGGAGAATTTAGAGACCGTCATCACAAGAGGAACAAGGTCGGAGCGAGAGTTTACTTCCGTAATGGATCAGACAAGGATCCTGGAAGAAAACGCTTTTGTTTTTCGAAAGAGCCGTGAGATCGTAAACGGCATTACCGACCGCGTCATTTACCGCTGGCTGGAAAAACAGGTTCTCGGACCGGTGGAACGGGAGAACTTTGAGACCGAGCAGATCTCCATGGTCCATCGCAGCCGCGAAACCTCCGTGGACGAAGAGACCATCGAGAACATCCGCCAGGAGATGCAGCGTCTGGAAGAGATGAACCGCACCACCACGGAAAAAATCGAAAACCGGGAGACCACGGAAAAAACGGTGATCAACAACACGGTGTATTCCACGGTGGAAGAAGAGACCAAAGACATCCAGAACATCGTAAACCGTTCGGTACGGCAGCAGCTCGACGCCATTACCGAAAGAGTTTACGGCAGAATCGAAAAACAGCTTCGAAACGAACAGCGAAGAAGAGGACTTTAGTAGGAGATAGTCTATGGCAAGTGTAGCTGAAGGTGCTGCATCCGTTGCAGCAGCCGCCGGTATCGCAGCAGGAGTACAGGGCCTTACAATGCTTGGAACAAGGGCCACCCTGTATGTCCGCATCATGACCGACAAAACGGATGACTCCGGTCTGGAACAGGGAAACGTTGCCGCACTCAAGGACCTGATCAAGAGCCGCGGCAAAAATCATAAGAATCTTCCCGGCAGAGCAGGACAGCTTGTGGATCAGGCATCATTAGCCCTCACCAAAGCCAAGGAAACGGAAAAGAAGATCACGATGGCTTTGGATATGACGGCCACAGGGTTTGTTCCCTTTGATGTGCAGTATAATCCTTCCAGCATCCGGCTGCAGTCCCAGGGCGGTAAATTAAAGAAATACACCGCCATGGGAGAAGAGACCAACAATGCCTTCCACTCTATCGATAAGGCAGCGGCCACAACAATGTCGGTACAACTCTATTTTGATGATATCAATGTGGCGGATGCTTTCCCGGCAACTGCGCTTGCGGAGCCCAATGCCAATGTCAGCGGAGGACTTGAAATGGCGACGGCAACGGCTGTCAATATAGCGGGGGGTTACTCCATTAAAAAGAAAGTGGACGGGCTGATCTCCCTTCTTCTCCATAAGCGGACCCGGGAAGTGATCTTTGTGTGGAACGACTTGTTTTTCCACGGGAACATTATTTCTGTCAGCGCCAATTACAGCATGTTCAATCACAACGGAAATCCCATTAAGGCTGTGGTGGATCTGCAGATCAGACAGAACAACAACACCTTCAAATCCGAACAGAAATATTGGGAAGATGCTTTTGAACTTGGATTTACGGAGTCTCCCCTCTGATGATAGGAGGAGCATATGGGGTTAAGTACAAGTAATATACTGCCCGATAAGGGTGTGGAAGTTTTAGAGGGCGCCATCGCGTCCGCAGCAGCAATAGGTACTTCGGAAGCCATCGCAAAGGTTACGGGACAGTCCGCCAAAGCGTTGATCTCCGTCCGGGATGAGAGGGATTATCAAAAGGCCGGCTTAAAGATCAATGAGATGGAAAAACTCCGGGTTCATCATCCGGCAACGGCGGGACTCGGCCCGGTGGGCAATCTGACGGAGGCGGCGAAGTCAGTAGCAACAAGCAACCTTGTGGAAATGGGATTGGATGCGCTTGGAGTCAAGGTCGCCAAGGGGGGGTATACCAGGTCCATGGAAGTCCAGTTTAATCCCTCTTCCATACGGCTCAGCGGGTTTGCGGGGGATGAGGATGTATCCATCTCCGAAGTCTCACAGGGGGAGGGCGGGAGCATCCGAAGCGGTTCCGTGGGCGCCCAGGTGGAACTCAGTTTTAAACTGATCTTTGATCATATCTCCAATACCGCAGCCTTCCAGCAGGATCTTCTGCTCCTTATGAATGCCTCCAGCCTTGCATCCGCTGCGGGACAAAAGCTCATGGATGCCATCAAGGGCCGGGCGAAAAACTCCGTGCAGATCACCGTGGAAGCTTTTATCGCCTGCCTTCGAAATGACAAGACCAGGACCATTTGTTTCGAGTGGGGAGATATGCGTTATGAAGGCGTCCTCAGGCAGGTCAACACCGCTTATACCATGTTTGACATGAACGGACGGCCTGTCCGTGCAGAGGTGGGCATCAACATGTACCTTGTGGAAACGGAAGAAAAGACCCTGAAAGATTATTCCAATGGATATTGGTACAATGCCTATAAAGCGGCCTTTATTACCGGAAATCCCGTGGCGGAACTGGCCATGGAATTCGGTGATCTTGAATTTGATGATTAAAAAGGATTTGGCACATGGATTATAAATCACTGCGGGATGAATACGGTTCCTTTTTGTACCCTCTGATCGAGGTGCAGGTGGCGGACCATTCCATGACCGCCGGGGATGACCGGAAATTAAAGATCGGTGTCTCCGATGTTTCCGTGGAACTGACTGCCGGCTATGAAGCCAGTCAGGCCGTATTTACCCTCTATCGTGTTTACGACTATAAAAATGCCAGGTTTTTGACGGATAAGGTCAAGGAGTTCATCCTTCTTGGATCTCCCGTGAAGATCTATATGGGCTATAAAGCAAAGGTAACGGAAGTGTTCCGGGGAGTGATCACCAAGATCAACTTCCACGCGGAGGAAGATGAATTCGCCGGGATCCGGGTTACCGCCATGGATGTCAAGGCAGTGATGATGGCAAACCGGTATGAGAAGCGGTTAAAAGCTCAGTTTTACTCCCGGGCGGTGGAAGAGATCTTCAAACAGAACATCTACGATCACTTTAAGAATAAACTGAAGGTCGTATCAGAGTATAAGATTTCCGATACTCCCGATTGCCCGCCCCCCGGAACACCGGAACAGGAGAACAAGACCGACAGGACTGTGGAGATGGTGGGAGAGAGCGACTACGAATTCGTAGTAAAGGTTGCAAAGAAATTCAACTACGAGTTTTTTGTCCTCGGCGGCACCGTGTACTTCCGTCCCGCCAAGGCGGATCAGACGGATCAGATCACCATTGAACCGGGCTTTAAGATCGTGAGCCTCGATGTGGAGTATGACCTGACGGGACTTGTGGACAACATCGAGGTCCGGGGACTGGATGTCAGTAAAGGAAAGATCGTAAATGCCAAAAAGGAGAACAAGAACAAGCTCTCCCTTGGAAATAAGGCATCTCCCCTCATCGACGGCTCGAAATTCGTTTATGTCGATCCCACGGTTTCCGCGGCAGCAGATGCGGAATATCGCCTCAATTACCTTTTTGAAAACATGACATACCGGTACGGGACCCTGGAACTTTCCATGGTGGGCATCCCCGATATCCTGCCGGGCAGATACATCCGCATCGATGAACTGGGGGATGCGGTATCCAACAGATTTTACGTACAGTCCGTGCGTCACACCATGACGCGGGACGGAGATTACCTGACCCACATTGTGGGCAAGGCAGATAAACAGGATCCCGGAGGCCTTATCTGATGGCAATCTTTGACATCTTTGAAGAAGTAAGTGAAAAATCGGTCTTAAAAACGGATACCGGTGACAGCAGGATCTTCGGTGTCGTTATCGGGGAAGTCATGAATAACTACAGTGACGAGTACCCCGGCAGGGTCTGCGTGAAGATCCTGACCCGCGACGATAAAGCCAACGTGTTGCAGTGGGCCCGGGTGGCCATGCTCTCCGGAGGCCGGGAGTGGGGGCATTATTTTCTTCCCGAGATCGGAGATCAGGTCCTTGTGGCTTTTGAAGAAGGCATCATCGACAGACCTTACATCAT